>NZ_JBEHFV010000023.1:0-39228 GCF_040225855.1 Corynebacterium sp. KPL2850 | reverse complement strand
GAAGACGACACCATCGAGGTCGGCGAAGCCATCGCCCGCGTCGGCGACGAAAACGCCGCACCATCCTCCGACGACTCTGACGACTCCGACTCCGACGACGACAAGTCCGAGGAAAAGAAGGAAGAGCCTAAGTCTGACGAGAAGAAGGAAGACAAGGCCCAGCCTGCCAAGGAGGAGAAGAAGGAAGAGCCGAAGCAGGATTCTTCCCTGAACACCTCCACCAAGGTCAACAACGGCGATAACGTTCCATACGTGACCCCGTTGGTGCGCAAGCTGGCTGATAAGCACGGCGTAGACCTCAGCTCCATTGAAGGCACCGGTGTGGGCGGACGCATCCGCAAGCAGGACGTCCTTGCAGCTGCTGGTGAGGGCGATGCGAAGGCATCGGCAGGCGAAGATAAGAAGACTGCTGACTCCCCACGCGCACGCTGGTCCACCAAGTCCGTGGATCCGGAAAAGCAGGAGCTTATCGGTACCACCAAGAAGGTCAACCGCATCCGCGAAATCACCGCTACCAAGATGGTGGAAGCGCTGCAGATTTCCGCACAGCTTACCCACGTACAGGAAGTCGATATGACTCCTATTTGGGACATGCGCAAGAAGAGCAAGCAGGCGTTCATTGATAAGTATGGCGCCAACCTGTCCTTCCTGCCGTTCATCGTGAAGGCCACCACGGAGGCTTTGGTCTCCCACCCGAACGTGAACGCCTCCTATGACCCAGAAACCAAGGAGATGACCTACCACGAGGATGTCAACGTCGCCATCGCCGTAGACACCCCGAAGGGTCTGCTCACCCCGGTCATCCACAAGGCACAGAACCTGTCCTTGCCGGAAATCGCGCAGCAAATTGCAGAGCTGGCTGATAAGGCCCGCAATAACAAGCTGAAGCCAAATGACCTGACCGGTGCCACCTTCACCGTGACCAATATCGGTTCCGAGGGCGCCCTGCTCGATACCCCGATCCTGGTTCCGCCACAGGCCGGAATCCTGGGTACCGCGGCTATCCAGAAGCGCGCTGTGGTGGTCAACGAGAATGGCCAGGATGCCATCGCCATCCGCCAAATGTGCTTCCTGCCCTTCACCTATGACCACCAGGTCATCGATGGTGCGGATGCAGGCCGCTTCATCACCACCATCAAGGACCGCCTGGAGACTGCAGACTTCGAGGCTGACCTCGATATCTAAAAGCAGTTAGCTAACTGGCATACCTCCCGTTCCTTCTACTCGAAGGGGCGGGAGGTTTTGTCATGCCTGGGGTACCGCGCGGGGGTGTAGCGCGTGAACCTCCGCCACAGATATCAGACGAATTTTATCCCGGCACTACAAGACATATTTCACTAATTGGGAGGTAAGCAGGCTACAACATATTTTCATCGGAGAGTTACTGCATAAAAGTTTCTCAAGGGCGCTGTTTTTACCGGTTATTAAACATATACTTAGGGGCGGTTAAGACCATTGCACCCGATGAAGGAGACCTCACAGATGGATTTCATCTCCCGCCACCTAGGGCCGGATTCTTCCGAGCAGGCCGCCATGCTCGGCACGGTGGGCTACGACAGCGTGCAGGCGCTTGTCGATGCCGCCATCCCGCCCAAGATCCGCGCTACGGAACTTCCCCACCTGCCAGAAGCACTTTCTGAAGACGGGGCACAGGCCGCTTTGCGGGAGTTCGCCAATCAAAACACTGTGCTGAAGCCCTTCTATGGCCAGGGCTATTCGGACACCCTGACCCCCGCCGTCATCCGCCGCGGCCTACTTGAGGATGCCGGCTGGTATACCGCGTACACCCCCTACCAGCCTGAAATTTCCCAGGGCCGCTTGGAAGCCTTGCTCAACTTTCAGACCATGATCGAGTCTCTGACAGGTCTGCCCATCGCGAACGCTTCCTTGTTGGATGAGACTTCCGCTACCGCAGAGGCGGTCGGTTTGATGTCTCGCGCGGTGAAGAAGGGCCGCCGCGTCGTGCTGGACTCCCGCCTCCACCCACAGGTGCTCACCGTTGCCGCTGAACGCGCCCGCGCGATTGACCTCGAGGTAGAGATCGTCGACCTGCGCGAGGGCTTGGTGGGCGAAGACCTCATCGGTGCCGTCATCGCTTACACCGGCACCGAAGGCGAGATTTTCGATCCTTCTGCTGTGATTGAAGAGCTGCACACCCGCGGCGCGCTGGCCTCCGTAGTCACTGACCCGCTGTCCCTGCTGCTCCTAGAAGGCCCCGGAAACTTGGGCGCCGATATCGTTTTGGGCTCGTCCCAGCGCTTTGGTGTACCCCTCTTCTTCGGTGGCCCGCACGCTGCCTACATGGCGGTAACGGATAAGCTCAAGCGCCAGATGCCGGGCCGCATCGTCGGTGTCTCCAAGGATGCAGATGGCCGCCCGGCCTACCGCTTGGCGCTACAAACCCGCGAGCAGCACATCCGCCGCGAGCGCGCGACCTCCAATATTTGTACTGCCCAGGCACTTTTGGCCAATGTGGCCTCGATGTATGCCGTCTACCATGGGCCGAAGGGACTCAAGGACATCGCCGAGCGCGTGCACAGCTTGTCCTCCTCCTTCGCCCAGTCCATCGTGGATGCTGGTTTGGAGATTACATCGCAGCACTTCTTCGATACCGTCACCGTCTGCGGTGTTGACGCCCAGAAGATCAAGGCCGATCTGCAGGATGCGGGCTACTTGGTGCGCGCAATCGGAACCGACAAGGTATCCGTATCCTTCGGTGAATCCGCTACGCAGCGCGATGTCGCACACTTGGCAGAGGCCTTCGGCGCCACCCCGGCTGAAGCAAACTTTGACCTGCCGGAGAACCTGCAGCGTGCCGAGGAACCGCTAGAGCACGAGATTTTCCACTCCATCCATTCTGAGACCCAGATGCTGCGCTACCTGCGCAAGCTCGCGGACAAGGACTTGGCGCTGGACCGCTCCATGATTCCGCTGGGCTCGTGCACCATGAAGCTCAACCCCACCGCGGCCATGGAGCCCATCTCCTGGCCAGAATTCGCGGGCATCCACCCGTATGCCCCAGAAGAAACCACGGCGGGCTGGCGCGCGTTGGTGGAAGAGATCGAAGGCTGGCTCGCCGAGCTTACCGGCTATGCCAAGGTCTCCATCCAGCCGAATGCCGGCTCCCAGGGCGAGTTGGCGGGTCTACTGGCCATTCGCCGCTACCACGTGGCCAATGGCGATAATGAGCGCGATGTCGTGCTCATCCCGGCCTCCGCGCACGGCACCAACGCCGCTTCTGCCACCCTGGCTAACCTGCGCGTCGCCGTGGTCAAGACCGCCGAGGACGGCTCCATTGACGTCGCGGACTTGGAAGAAAAGATCGAAAAGCACGGCAACCACATCGCCGGCATCATGGTTACCTACCCCTCCACCCACGGCGTCTTCGACCCCGAGGTGCGCGATGTGTGCGATAAGGTGCACGCGGTCGGCGGCCAAGTCTACATCGATGGCGCCAACATGAACGCGCTGACCGGCTGGGCACGCCCAGGCGATTTCGGCGGCGATGTCTCCCACCTCAACCTGCACAAGACCTTCACCATTCCGCACGGTGGCGGCGGCCCGGGCGTTGGCCCGGTGGCTGTGGCAGAACACCTCATCCCTTTCCTACCCAGCGATGCCGCATCCCCTGAGCTTGATGCCACCGCGGAAACCCCTGTTGGCCAGGGCGTTCCCATTACCGGCAGCAAGTACGGCTCCGCCGGCGTCCTGCCCATTTCCTGGGCTTACCTGGCCATGACCGGTGCCGAGGGCCTCGCCGCCGCATCCGGCCACGCAGTATTGGGCGCTAACTACCTGGCGGCCTCGCTCAACGAATACTTCCCCGTCCTCTACACCGGCAACGAGGGCTTGGTGGCACACGAGTGCATCATCGATTTGCGCGAGCTTACCGATGCCTCCGGGGTCACCGCCGCCGATGTGGCCAAGCGCCTCATTGACTTCGGCTTCCACGCCCCCACCCTGGCCTTCCCTGTGGCCGGCACCTTGATGATTGAGCCCACCGAGTCTGAGGACAAGGGCGAGCTGGATCGCTTCATCGAAGCCATGCGCACCATCCGCGCCGAAATCCAGGAGATCATCGACGGTGAGGTGGCCTACGAGGACTCCGTTATCCACCACGCACCGTTTACGGCTGAGTCGGTGGCTACCGATAACTGGGAGTACTCCTTCGGCCGCGACAAGGCCGCGTGGCCGGTCAAATCCCTATTGCATAGCTACAAGTATTTCCCACCGGTTCGCCGCCTCGATGAGGCCTACGGCGACCGCAACCTGGTGTGCAGCTGCCCGCCGCCAGAAGCATTCGAGATCGACGATTCCGAGGAGTAACAATGACCGAACTTCTAACCTCCCCGCTCAATGCCAAGCACGAGGAACTCGGCGCTACCTTCACGGCCTTTGGGCCGTGGAATATGCCGCTGAAGTACAACAGCGAGCTGGAAGAACACCGCGCCGTTCGCAACAGCGCAGGCCTGTTTGATCTCTCCCACATGGGTGAAATCTGGGTCAATGGACCCGACGCCGGCAAGTTCTTGTCCTACTCCTTCATCTCTAACCTAGATTCGCTGAAGGTGGGCAAGGCCAAGTACTCCATGATCACCGCTGAAGACGGCGGCATCATCGATGACCTGATTTCCTATCGCTTCGAGGATGACAAGTTCCTCGTCGTGCCCAACGCCGGCAATGCCGATACCGTCTGGGATGAGCTCAATAAGCGCTCCGAGGGCTTCGACGTAGAGCTCAAGAACGAGTCCCGCGACGTTGCCATGATCGCCGTGCAGGGCCCCAAGGCCGCCGAAATCCTCGTCCCGCTGGTAGAGGACAATAAGCAAGAAGCCGTCTACGAACTGGGCTACTACGCCGCCACGATGGGCAAGGTGGCACGCACCTTCGCCATCATCGCACGCACCGGTTATACCGGCGAGGATGGCTTCGAGCTCATCGTCTACAACTCCGATGCCCCGCAGTTGTGGGAAGAATTGCTCAAGGCGGGCGCGGAATATGACATCAAGCCGTGCGGCCTAGCCGCGCGCGATTCCCTGCGCTTGGAGGCTGGCATGCCGCTCTACGGCAACGAGCTCTCCCGCGATATCACCCCGGTAGAGGCGGGCATGTCGCGCGCCTTTGCCAAGAAAGAAGCTGACTTCGTGGGCGCAGACGTCATCCGCAAGCGTGCCGAGGAAGGCCCACAGGTCGTTATCTCCGGGCTCACCTCGGATCAGCGCCGCGCGGCGCGTGCCGGCGCCGAGGTCTACCTCAATGACACCAAGGTCGGCACCGTCACCTCGGGTCAGCCCTCCCCCACGCTTGGCCACCCAGTGGCCATTGCGCTGCTTGATACCAGCGCGGAGCTCGAACCGGGCACCGCGGTGGAGGTAGAAATCCGCGGCAAACGTTATCCTTTTGAGGTAACCGCGTTGCCGTTCTACAAGCGCGACAAGTAAGCCACCCACACACCCTAAAATCTCAGCCCGAAAGGACTACATACCATGTCTAACCTGCCCCAAGACTTTTCCTACTCCGAAGACCACGAATGGATTAACGCCGCCAAGGACGCCGTAGAAGGCAAGACCGTTCGCATCGGCATCACCTCCGTTGCCGCAGACCGCCTGGGCGAGGTCGTCTTTGCAGAACTGCCAGAGGTAGGCGATACCGTCACCGCCGGTGATTCTTGTGGCGAGGTCGAATCCACCAAGTCCGTATCCGACCTGTTTTCCCCGGTCACCGGCACCGTGAAGGCCGTCAACGATGCCGTACACGATGACTACGCCGTCATCAACAACGACCCCTTCGGCGAAGGCTGGCTCATCGAAGTCGAGGTGGATGAAGCAGGCGAGCTCATGGAGGCAGAGGAATACGCCTCCGCGAACGGCCTCGACTAAAGGCGTCTAATTCGAGACCCCCTCGAGCATAAAATTGGCGGGAGGATGCTATGGCATTCTCCCGCTTTACTTTTCCTCGCTTTGCTTTTCCCTACCAAAGAAGACGACACTAGAGATTATGACTGCACCACGCGATCCTTTCTTTCCCGCTGAACGCTCCATTCGCGCCTCGGACAACCCCCTTGAAATACGCCATTTGGGCCGCATGGATTACCAAGAGGCGTGGGATTATCAGGCGGAAGTGGCGGCTGCGCGCGCGCAGGGCACGCAGGACGATGTGGTCTTAGTAGTCGAACACCCCAATATCTACACCGCGGGCAAGCGCACGCAGCCTGAGGACATGCCGGATAACGATCTGCCGGTCATCACCGTGGACCGCGGTGGGCGCATTACCTGGCACGGCGAAGGGCAGTTGGTGCTCTACCCCATCATCAAGCTGGCAGAGCCTGTCGATGTCGTCGATTATGTCCGCCGCCTCGAGGAGGCCACCATCCAGGCCGTACGGGAGTTGGGCGTGACGACCGCAGGTCGCATCGACGGCCGCTCCGGGGTGTGGGTGCCTTCTACCACCCAGGCAAAAGATCCTTCAGCCTCGCAGCGCGATCGCAAGATCGCCGCGCTGGGAATCCGCATCACCCGCGGGGTTACCATGCACGGCTTGGCACTCAACTGCAGCAATACGCTGGAGTATTACGATCACATCGTGGCCTGTGGCATCGATGATGCAGATATCACCACGCTCTCGCTGGAACTCGGCCGCGAGGTCACGATGGAAGAGGCCGCACAGCCACTCTTGCAGGCGCTTGATGATGCCCTCTCGGGCCGCCTCATCGTTGCCGATCACAGTTTCGGTTCCGCACCCGATCCCACAAAGCTTGCGAATGAGAAGGCGCGAAAGCGGCGTCGGCAAGCGCAGGCTTAAGCCCCCATGGCCCTAGTTTGGGGCTAGCGTGGAATAGTTGTGCGCCCGCGCGCCTTATACCAAGAAGAGCTATTAGCCATCACCATCTTTGATCGATAAAGTGAGTATTTGTGACTGTAAAGCCTGAAGGACGCAAGATGCTCCGCATTGAGAAGAAAAATGCGGAGTCGCCCATCGAACAAAAGCCGCGGTGGATCCGCAACCAGGTTCGCACCGGACCGGGCTACGAGGACATGAAATCCCGCGTGGCCGGCGCTTCCCTGCACACCGTCTGCCAAGAAGCCGGGTGTCCGAATATCCACGAATGCTGGGAATCCCGCGAGGCAACCTTCCTCATCGGCGGCGATAAGTGCACGCGCCGTTGCGACTTCTGCGATATCGCTACCGGCAAGCCGGAGCCGCTCGACCGCGACGAGCCGCGCCGCGTGGCCGAAAACATCCAGGAAATGGACCTCAACTACACCACCATTACCGGTGTGACCCGCGATGACCTCCCGGATGAGGGCGCATGGCTGTATGCGGAGATCGTGCGCAAGATCCACGAGCTCAACCCGCACACCGGCGTAGAGAACCTCACCCCAGATTTCTCTGGCAAGCCGGACCTGCTCGAAGAGGTCTTCGAGGCGCAGCCCGAGGTCTTCGCCCACAACCTGGAGACCGTGCCGCGCATCTTCAAGCGCATCCGCCCGGCCTTCCGCTACGAGCGCTCCCTCGATGTTATCCGCCAGGCCCACGACTACGGCCTTATTACCAAGTCCAACCTGATTTTGGGCATGGGCGAGACCGAGGACGAGGTCGAGGAAGCATTGCGCGACCTGCGCGAGGCTGGCTGCGACATCATCACCATCACCCAGTACCTGCGCCCCGGCCCGCGCTTCCACCCCATCGAGCGCTGGGTGCGCCCGGAGGAATTCGTGGCTCACTCCAAGCTGGCTAAGGAACTGGGCTTCGGCGGCGTCATGTCCGGCCCGCTGGTTCGCTCTTCCTACCGCGCCGGCCGCCTGTACGTGCAGGCCATGGAAAAGCGCGGCCTGGAGCTGCCGGAGAACCTCAAGCACCTTAAGGAGACCTCCCAGGGCGCTACCGCTCAAGAGGCATCCACCTTGCTGGATAAGTACGGTCCTTCGGAAGAAACCCCGGTAACCACCCGCATGGCCAAGACTCCGGCCAATGCTAATTCGGTCGCGGCAACCGTGCGCTAAAATCCCGGAATATTCTTACTCGGCCCTCGCCATCTGCGGGGGCCGTTTAACATTTTTGTCACCTGACCCTTAAAGTAGGAACTATGGCGAAAGATGACAAAGCAGCCATGAAAGCTGCCAAGAAGCAAGAACGCGCGGCCAAGCGCCAAAAGCGTAAGCAAACCTGGTCACAGTTGTGGCAGGCCTTCAATTTGCAACGCAAGCAGGATAAGGCGCTCATCCCTATCATGCTGGCCGCCTTCCTCGGCGTCGGCCTTTTGTTCTTCCTCATTGGTACGCTCTTTAACGGTCAATGGTTCATGCTGATTATCGGCCTGGGCTTGGGCGCGCTTTTGGCGATGTTCCTTTTTACCCGCCGCCTAGAACGCGATATGTACAAGCGCGTCGAAGACCAACCCGGCGCCGCCGGTTGGGCCTTGGAGCAGCAGCTGCGCAATACCGTCGGCATCGTATGGTCCGTAAAATCTGGCATCGCCGCTACCCGCCAGCAGGACCTTATCCACAGGGTCATCGGTAATGCGGGCGTCATCTTCGTGTGCGAGGGCAATAAGAACCGCCTTCGCCCCTCCCTTAACCAGCTAAAGAAACGCGTGGACAAGATTGCCGGCGGCGTGCCGGTCTATGAGGTCTACGTCGGCACCGGCGAGGACGAGGTGCCGGTTTCCAAGCTGCGCAACCACCTCATGAAGCTGCCGCGCAACTACAATAAGAACGCTACCTACGAAAATATCCGCCGCATTGAGGCCATGGACTCCATGCCGGGAACAATGCCCGGCATGCCTAAGGGCCCAATGCCGCAACAGGCGCAGAACATGTCCGGTATGAACCGCCGCATGCGCCGCGCGCAACAGCGCAAAGGCAAGGGCTAAATACTGCTTTAGCCACTCACCCCGGCTAGGCTTTCGGCTCTCGCCTTGCTCTTAAGCAGAAACAGTCCCTGCAACCACCCGATTGGGAAAGGTTGCAGGGACTGTCGTGGTTTTCGTAATTTTACGGTGCGCGGGACTTATCCCCGCGCGCCGCTAAGAGTTAATAACGATGGTGCCAGTTGCGCGGTCGTGCATGCCGCGGCCGTCCGCGTCCACCATGGCGGCGGGAAAGATGACGCCGGTAAGCAACGTGCGCACTGCCGCGCGCCACAGGCCCACCTGCGCGCCAGGCACATCTAGGCGGGCCACGCCCATGCCGAGGATGAGCATGCCCGGGGTGCGTGCGAATAGCCAGCCGCACACGATGCCCATTAACGCCCAGAGCGCGTAGCCTAAAAAGGATACGCCTCCGAGCTGCGTGGTGAACATGTGGATGAGATTGGCCAGCAGCATGCAAATGATCCAGTCAATGGCTACGGCGCCTGCGCGGCGGCCTACCGACGCCATGGACCCAGGCCCAGATTCCGGCAAGCCCAAGTTTTCACCTGGCCACCGGCCGGGGGTTCCTGCATCGTCATATTCGCCCGGAATATTGGGCCCATCGAGCCACGTGCGCTTGTCTGCCATGCTCACCAATTTAGTTGCCCCTCACCCAGAAGTGAAACGAGGCCAATGGCCATGCCGGGTGGATAAAACTAGTAGGCTATAGGCAGATAATTCATCGGCCAACAAACAGGAGGCAATCTTGTCTTTCGAGACAGTGCAGGACATCGTCCAATTTATTCAGGATGAGGACGTAAAGTTCGTGGATGTCCGCTTTACGGACGTCCCCGGCACCGAGCACCACTTTTCCATCCCTGCCAGCGAATTTACTGAAGAAGATGCCGAAAATGGCTTGGCCTTTGATGGTTCTTCGATTCGTGGTTTTACCACCATCGAAGAATCCGATATGACGCTGCTGCCGGATCCGGCCACCGCGCATATCGATCCCTTCCGTTCGGCGAAGACCCTGAATATCAAGTTCTTCGTCCACGATCCCTTTACCTTTGAGCCTTTTACCCGTGACTCGCGCAATATTGCCCGCAAGGCCGAGGAATACTTGCAGTCCACGGGCATCGCCGATACCTGTAACTTTGGCGCCGAGGCCGAGTTCTACCTCTTCGATTCCGTGCGCTATGGCACCGATATGCAACACGGTTTCTATGAGGTGGACTCGAACGAAGGCTGGTGGAACCGCGATAACGAGACCAACTTGGACGGCACCCCCAATACCGGTTACAAGACCCGCGTAAAGGGCGGCTACTTTCCCACCCCGCCGTACGATAAGCACAGCGAGGTCCGCGATGACATCGTGGCCAACCTGCAAGAGGTCGGCTTCCAGATCGAGCGTTTCCACCATGAGGTGGGCGCGGCCCAAAACGAGATCAACTATCGCTTCAACTCGCTGCTGCACGCCGGCGATGACATCCAGACCTTCAAGTACGTGGTCAAGCGCACCGCCCAGGAGTGGGGCAAGACCGCGACCTTCATGCCTAAGCCGCTGGCTGGCGATAATGGTTCTGGCATGCACGCCCACATGTCCTTGTGGAAGGACGGCGAGCCCCTCTTCCACGATGAGGCTGGCTACGCCGGGCTTTCCGATATCGCCCGCTACTTCATCGGCGGCATCCTCCACCACGCCGGCGCCGTGCTCGCCTTTACCAACCCAACGCTGAACTCCTACCACCGCCTGGTTCCTGGCTTCGAGGCGCCGATCAACCTGGTGTACTCCCAGCGCAACCGTTCGGCTGCGATCCGCATCCCGATTACCGGTTCCAACCCGAAGGCTAAGCGCATCGAGTTCCGCGCCCCGGACCCATCCAGCAACCCATACCTGGCCTTTGCCGCCATGATGATGGCCGGTGTGGATGGTGTGAAGAACCGCATTGAGCCGCACGCCCCGGTGGATAAGGACCTCTACGAGCTGCCGCCAGCAGAGGCTGAGTCCATCCCGCAGGCACCAACCTCCCTGGAGGCTTCCCTGGAGGCGCTGAAGGAAGACATGGACTTCCTGACCGAGGGCGATGTCTTTACCGAGGATCTCCTCGAGACCTACATCAACTACAAGTACGAAAACGAGATCAACCCCGCGCGCCTGCGTCCCACCCCGCAGGAGTTCGAGCTCTACTTCGACTGCTAAGCCGTCACTGCAAGTTCTCAGCTTGCATTTTCTACAAAGCAGCCACCTAACCAATGCTTAGGTGGCTGCTTTCTTTTGCTTGCGGTGGCACTGCTAGGTATATCCGAGAGCTTCGCCATAATCGCTGCCCACTTTGAGGATGGACGCTCTCCAGCGCACGCATGAGGGTTTTCACCAAATTAAAAGCGGCTCAGTCTAAGTAAGAAGCTCTAGATGAAATTAGAATCTAGGTAGTGACTGATAAATTCCGCCAACTTCCCCCTCCTGGTCCTGCCTGGGCCGGCAGCCTCATGGGCACCTCCATCGTCTCGCGCATGTTGGTTGAAGAAGACATGCTCGTTGCCGCAGGTGTATTTGCGGCACTCGCATGCGCCATCTTCGTCGTGCTGACTGCCGGTTACGCCCGCTACCGCAGTCCGCGATTTGAGCGGACCACCATGGCGGAATGGTCCATGTTTTTCATCGGCGTCCTCGCGCTTGGTGCGGCACTATCCGGGTTAACGGATAACGGGGTATTTCGCCTCGTCGGTTTTTGGATCGGCGGCCCCGTCACCGTTATCACGTGGGGCATTCAGCTCACCCGCTTCGATGGAGAGCCGCGTTTTACCTGGGGTCTCCCCTTGGTAGGACCGATGATTTCAGCATCGGTAGCCGGGTGGCTGGCCCGCGATTACGGGCAGATTTACCACATCATGGGCACAGCACTCTTCGCCATGTCCTTGCTGACAGCAGTCCCGGTATTTGCCTACGTCTACTGGGCGGCCTGGCACGGCACGGTGGATTTTAGTGGTGGAAAATCCGCTACCGCGTGGGTGCCGCTAGGCGTGGTAGGGCAATCCACCACCGCAATGCAGATCCTGTACCCCGGCAGTATCTCCGTGTACTACGGTCTTATTGCCCTTGCTATTGCCATCCCGCTTTCGCTTTATGCGATGGTGACTTTTTATCCGCAAGCAGCCCGCTGGGTTCCCTACTCCCCTGCGTGGTGGGCGTGCACCTTCCCGCCTGGCACCGTGAGCATGGGCGGGCACCAAACGGCATTGGTCAATGGTTCAGAATGGCTTGACGTTATCGCGCTGAGCATTCCCCTGCTCCTTATCGCGCACTGGTGCCTGTGCTCAGCGCGTTTCTTAGGCTGGATCTGGGAGGGCCGCACGCGCAAAGAACTGACTCACTAGGAGGTGTCTTCCCTCGTCTATCATCGAGCCATGAGCCCTTCGCCTATTACCTTCATCGCCTGGGATGCCGCGGACCTTGACGGGGTGCGGGAGGTGCTCGCCGGCTTGCGGCGCGACGGAATCTTTTTATACCGAGCAGGCCTAGCGCTTGAAACCTCCTGGCTTGGCGAGGGCGCCCAGGATTTCTATGGCACTGCCTGGGAATGGGGTCCAGAAAATTGCGAGCTATTTTTTGAGCTCGCGCGGCGGGGAAAGCTGCTGATGACTATCGATGCCACGGTCATCTGCTGCGGATCCGATATAGACGCGGCGGATGCTCAGGAGTGCATCGCTCAGGAGCTGGTCGTAGCGAAGAGCGCGGATGAGCTCAAGCAACTACTCATCGGCGCGGAGGAAACGCGCTAGAGCCCGGGCTGCTCGCTGCGCTTCATCCAGCCCATGCGGGGAGAAAACCCCTGCGGGTGCTTGAGGTGCGCCACGGCATCCGCGACCATCAGGCGATGGCGGCGCGACACGCTATCCGGGAGGTGGGCCACCGAAAACCACTGCGCTTCGGTGTTTTCTTCATCGCTAATGACGGGCTCGGCGCCGTCGGCGACAGATAGGCGCAGCGCGGTGCCCATGAACATGCATTCATCGCCATTGGGATAGGTCACTGGGCCGGACTGGCCAACGCCAAGGAGCGCTTCCACCTTGGCATCGAGGCCTACCTCTTCCTTGACCTCGCGCAAGGCGGTGGTCGTAATCTCCTCGCCAGGCTCACAAATGCCTTCCACAGGGGTCCACACGGCATTATCCGCGCGCTTGACCAGAAGTACGGACGGCACCTCCCACAGGGCCGCACCGGTTGGTACATCGCGGAGAATGATGGAGCTGCACGCGGGGACGAAGAGCTGATCGTGGCCGATGGATTCACGCAGCTTCACAATATAATCAGGCGTTGGCATACCACCTAGCGTAGCCAATCTTGGCTGGTCTTATGCCACGGGGCCGAGGACCTTTAGCGCCAGTTCTTGGATATCCGGTGCGGTGGTAAAGGCCACGTCGATGTTCTGTTCCGTATCTTCGCAGCTGTGTCCCTCATCCAAGGGCTCGGTGATTCCAGAGACCAGCCCCACGATGGTCTGCCGGCCATCCACATCGCCGTAAACGGGCCCGCCGGAATCCCCGACCGCGCTGCACATCTCTGCCAGGGCGGCGTTGGAATCGTGTTCTAGCCCCTGATAATTCAGTTGCGTGGAATCCACCGCGTTTTTCACGTTCCCACAGGTCACGATGGTGGAACTGCCCAGCTTGCATACCGCATCCGGCAGCTTGTCCAGCTGCGTCGCTACGGTGGTGGCTACCTCGCCTGGGGTGTAGTAGTCCGCGTCGCGGTACAGCTCGATGAAGGCAACGTCCAAGTGATTAGTCTCCTCGGCAAAGAAATCCGAATAGATCACCTCGCCTACCGGATCGGCTGGGTATACAAAATCGCCCTCTTGGGTTCCGGCCCAGACCTTATCGCCAGGTTTGCCGCAATGGGAGGCCGTCACGGCGATGGTGCGGCCATCGGCAAGCGCGAAGGACCACGCCGCCGTGCAGGACTGGAAGTTAAAGTACTCGCCCGGCTGTGGGTCGCTCGTGGTTAAGTTCAGCGCGGCGCCTGGGGGCACCGGCACCACCGCGGGCTCATAAAACTCGTTCGGCGGCGCCGGCGGTGGCGTGTCGGTGGATTGCGCAACCACCCCATCCTGCTGCTGGGTGGCATCGGTGCTACACGATGCCACCATAAACAGCCCTGCTGCTGCCAGCAGGCTACTGGCTATCCGTACCCGCGTCACCTGCAGAGTCCTTGTCCTGTTCTTCCTTATCCGCCTCTGCTTGTGCTTTTAAGTCGCGGATGAATTTTTCCGGATCGAATTCGGTATAGTGCTCCGGCCCTGCGAAGTTTTCTAATGCCATGTGTTTGCTACACCTCCGTGTTCTTGATGCTCGAGGTAATAAAGTCCTTGACCGCTGCGGCATCGTTGGGCAGATCCGCCACGTGGCGCTCCGCGTTCAAGATGTCAGCAAACCGCTCCGGTGGCTGCGGCGCGCTCCCGATGGCCTCGGTGATGGTTTCGCTGAACTTTACCGGCAGTGCCGTCTCCAAGCAGACGATAGGCGTCGTCACGCCCTCTTTTTGGGCCGCACGCGCCACTTTGATGCCATCGGCCGTGTGTGGATCCGCCAGGTAGCCATAGCGCTCGTGTACGTCCTTGATGGTGGCAAGGCGGTCATCGTGGGTAGAGGAACCGGACAAGAAACCATAATCTTCGCGCGCGGCCGTGATGAGCTCTTCTTCAAGGTTAAACCCGCCTTCTTTGACCTTGGTACCAAAGAGATCTGCAACGCGGGCGGCATCGCGTCCTAAAAGATCGAAGGCGAAGCGCTCGAAGTTGGAGGCGCGGGAAATATCCATAGACGGCGACGAGGTGGCCATGGTTTCCGCGGCCGGACGCGGGCGGTAGTTGCCGGTGCGGAAGAACTCATCCAATACGTCATTCTCATTCGTCGCCACGATGAGGCGATCGATGGGAAGGCCCATGCTGCGCGCGATGTGACCGGCGCAGATATCGCCGAAGTTACCGGTAGGAACGCTAAAGGATACCTTCTGCTCGTTAGTATCGGTGACCTTGATCCAGCAGGAAATATAGTAAACCACCTGGGCTAGCAGGCGCGCCCAGTTAATGGAGTTGACCGCGCCGATGCGGTAGTTGGCCTTAAATTCCGCATCGCTGGAGACGGCCTTTACCACGTCCTGGCAATCATCAAAGACACCATCGAGGGCGATATTGAAAATATTCGGATCATCCAAGCCGAACATTTGCGCCTGCTGGAAGGCGGTCATGCGCCCGGCCGGGGTCAGCATAAAAACGCGGATGCCGTCGCGACCGCGCATGGCGTATTCGGCAGAAGAGCCAGTATCGCCAGAGGTAGCGCCCAAAATGTTCAGCGTCTCCCCGCGGCGGGCGAGCTCGTATTCAAAAAGCTCGCCCAAAAGCTGCATGGCCATATCTTTAAATGCAGCGGTGGGGCCCTCGGACAGGTGGCCGATAAAGAGGGCATCGCCAAGCTCAGTGACCGGAACGATCTCCGGGGAGGCAAACTTCGGGCTGGTATATGCCCGGGCTGCGATTTTATCCAGATCCTCGTCTGGAATATCATCGATAAACAGCTTGATGACCTCGGCCGCAAGGGCAGCATAGCCGTCAGTTTTGACCACTGTGCGCCACGTATCCAGCGTGGCGGAGTCCAGTTGCGGGTAGGTTTCAGGCAGGTATAGGCCACCATCGGGCGCTAGCCCTCCTAAGAGGATATCCGTAAAGGATGCGGGCTGGCCGGTGGTATCACGGGTCGAAATATACTTCACAAGATGAATCCTAGTAGTTAACGCGTAAGGTATCAGCCATGTCGCAGCCAAATCCGAGAGAAGTTATCACAACCCAGGCGTTAATGATTTGGGTGGCGGCCATGGCGGTCTATCTCGTAGCCATTACCGGGCGGTCTTCCTTCGGCGTAGCCGGCCTCGATGCCATCGAGCGCTTCGGCGTCGATGCCGGGCGCATCGCGGTATTTACCTCCGTGCAATTGGGTGTTTATGCCATCGCGCAGATCCCAACCGGCATGCTCATCGATAAATTTGGCCCCCGCATCCTGCTCGTGGTGGGTGCGGTCATTATGGGCGTGGGCCAGGTCATGCTAGGTTTTACCAGCAATTACGGGGTAGCCATCATCGCGCGCGTGCTCATCGGCGCCGGTGATGCCACGGGCTTCCTGTCGGTGATGCGCATCTTGCCCTACTGGTTCCCGCTGCATCGCACGCCAATGTTTACCCAGGTGACCTCCTCCATTGGCCAAATGGGGCAATTTATTTCCGCCGTCCCGTTCCTCTGGTTACTAGGAACGGCCGGATGGACCGCGGCGTTCGTGACCTTGGGCGCAGTGGGCATCCTCGTCGCGATTGCCGCCGCCGTCGCGGTCGCTGACTCCCCAGAAAAGCTCGGGGTTATTCCGCTGGAGAAGGAACCGCCCAATTCCCAAGGCAGCAGCATTGGTGCGCGCCTGAAGGCGGTCTTTACCTCGCCTATTGCTTGGCAGGCATACTTTATCCACTACAGCGGTATGTTGCCGCTGATTGTCTTTGTCATGCTGTGGGGCATGCCCATGATGACTCAAGGCATGGAGTTGTCCAAGGGCAAAGCCAGCCTCGTACTGACCCTCTTGGCCGTGTTTTTGGTTCTGGTCGGGCCCTTGCACGGCCGGATTTCTTCCCGCGCGCAGAATATCCGCCCGTGGGTCGCGCTCGGGTTCGTGAGCCTGCATGTGTTGACCTGGGTGCTATTCTTCGCCTTCGGCACCGGCGGGGGCCTCGCTGCCATCACCGTGGTCTCCTTTATCCTGGCGCTGTGCACGCCGACGTCGAATTATGGCTTCGACATCATCCGCGAGAACATGGACCGCTCTGTCGTCGCTACCGCAACCGGCTTGGGCAATATGGGCGGGTTTACCTCCGGCATGTTGGGCGCGCAGTTATTTGGCATGGTCTTGGACCACTCTGCCGATGCCCCCAATTACTCCATGCCCGATTTCACCTCCGCTTCACTTGCCGTCCTAGCCGTATGGCTGTGCGGCATGGCTGGTGTCGTCATCACCCACATCCTGCGCCGACGCGGCGGCTACGCGGGTCCATCAGTGAGGATCGTGGAAGTAACCTAGCGGTCTATTCGGGTCTTTCGGCCTCGTCCACCGTGGTGTCGGCTGCCCCTGCATCCTCCGCCTCCGCATCTTCTGCGTCTGGGTCCAAGATAAAGTTAATGGTCCCCTCAGGGTCTTCGAGGAACTCCCTAGTGGCGGCCACGGCTTCGGCCTCATCAAAGGAAATGCGCTGGAAGCCGGTGTCATTTAATTCCACGATATCGGCATTGGGGCAGCCCAGCAGGATGGGTGAATGCGTGGCGATAAATACCTGCGCGCCGCGGTCAACGACTTGGGCGATTTCCGCTATCAATGCCAATTGCCGGACGACGGATAAACCCGATTCTGGTTCATCCAGAATATAGACCCCAGCGCCATCAACTCGTTCATAGAGCACATCGAAGACGGACTCGCCGTGCGAGCGGGCCTGCACATCCACCTGGGTAGGCAGGGTGGAACGCCCGCCGGTTTCCTCAGGGGATTGCTCGCGCGATAGCAGGTATTCGTGGGTTTCCGCCCTCAGGAAATAGGCGCGCTGGATAAGCTCCGTGCACTCGCAGGCCACTGGGCTTACTGGCAAGATTGCTTCCGGATCTCCCATCCGGCCGCCCTTGGGAGAGCACCCAAGATCCGTTGCCATCGCGGCCAAGAGGCTGGATTTTCCTATGCCGTTATCGCCGACGAAAATCGTCACCGGGCGGGTAAAGGAAAATCTCCTTAAATCTGCCAGGTAATCGAAAGCAGGCAGGCTGCGGCGATAATCTCGCGGCAGGGACTTCAGGCGAATGGCATCAACCAACATGCCTGGCACTTTAGCAGCAGCGATTGTGCGCTGATGGCGTCTTCACGCTATCTCTTCGCTAGTGCTGCTGTTACCTCGAGTACGGACTTGAGGTGCAGGATTAAAGGATCCCCGGTTGCTGCTTGGGCAATGGTCTCTGCTGGCACCGCATTTACCGCAAAGGCTATCGCCAATCCCCCGCTAATAGGAAATACTATGGCTGCGGCCACCGCCAAGGTTGTAGATAACTTATTCTTGATTGTCATCGTCTCCTCCATTCCCTCGGTAACGCACACCTTTATTCGTTACCGTTTCGTTATGGGATAACTCTAGGGAGACGAGCTGTTAAGGCCATGCCGTCAGTCTGCCGGTTTCCTGAAACTTCGCGGGGACCATTCGCAGGCAATCCGGGGCCACGGCACTGGTCTAATTCGCCGGGGCGCTTTCAGCCACGATGCCATCGCTGGCTGGGATGACAATCCCCTTTTCAAAGGCACCGATGATGGCCTTTTCATCGTCTTCATCCAGCTCACCAGAGGCCACGGCGCTCTTTAACTCGCGCTCTAGATACTGCCGGACATCAGACTTTCCGGATTTATTCTGGGTAATATCGCGCGGCACCGATTCCAACGGAATACCCAACGCCTTCGCCAGCGACATCACGCGATTGGCCTCTGAAGACGCATCGCCTCCCACTGCACCATTAACCTGGGCGGGCGCTTCTTCCTGCACCACGCCCCCGGCTACGGCATCGCCCACGGTCATCGTCCCTTTAGGCGGGTGATGGCGGTTGGTTGCCCACGTGCCAACGACGACGGCGATTATGGCCGCCACGGCGATACAGCCCCAGAGGTAGATAAGCTTTCTGCGGTGGGCCCCCGGTGATTTAGCCATGGTAATCCGAACTTCCCCCGAAGAATCCGTATCCATTACCGCGCGAGGAATTGCCAGTGCCGCGTTCATTCAAGATATCGATAAGCGAGCGGATCGTGGCCTCCCCAATGCGGTCGCCGCGCCCGCGGGAGCGGGAGTCCGCACTGCCCTCGCGTTCGAAGTCGTCTGCGCGCTGCGGCGCACCGACGTTCTGCCCGGCGCGGGACGCGCCCGTCTGCGGGGCCGAGACCGCGATGGTCAAGGTGGTGCCATCTAATTCTAGGACGTCATCATCACGGACCCCAGCCGCGCGAGCGGCAGAAAGCAACGCGGCCAATTCTCCAACCGTAGCGGAGTCCACATCGAGCTGCAGCTGAAATGACATAACCAAAGATCCTTTCTCTAACTTGTTCCTACTTTAGAGTCCGATACTTTAAAAGTTAAGGGAATTAGCGCTGCATAGACCAAGTTATGCGGCAACTTTAAGAATGCTCGAAGGATTCCTCCTCTCCCCAAAAGACTTCATCGACCACCTTGCGCGCGTGCCGGGTCAATTTCAGGTACGTATCTAAGAAATCCTGGTTATTCTCCGGCGTCCAGCCGGCCGCACCGGCCACCTGTGCCAGTTGTGGTCCGGGCCCAGGCAATTGATCCACGCGCTTGCCGCGCACCAGCACCAACGCATTGCGGGCATCCGTTGCCATCAACCACGCATCTCGCAGGTCACCGGTTTGATCGGCGCTTAATATGCCGCTTTCTTCCAGCGCATCCAATACCGGCAAGGTCCCTGGCTGCCGCAGCTTGGGATGTTCGTGCCCGTGCATCATAATCAGCAGCTGCACCGTCCACTCAATATCGGTCAGCGCCCCGCGCCCTAGCTTCGTGTGGGTGGTGCGATCGGCTCCCCGCGGCAGGCGCTCATTATCCACGCGGGCCTTCATGCGCCGGATGGCGCGAATGGTGGACTGGCTCGCGCCGCTATCCGGGTAGCGGTATTCATCGATCATCTCCATAAAGCGCTGGCCCACTTCCTCGTCCCCAGCGATGAAGGCCGCGCGCAGCAGCGCCTGCATTTCCCAAGCCTCGCCCCACTCGCGATAATAGCGCTTGTAGGAGGCAATGCTGCGCACCACCGCGCCAGAACGTCCCTCTGGGCGCAGGCCCAAGTCAACGTCCAAGGGCGGATCCCCAGAGGGCTTGGCAAGGCGGCGGCGCAGCTTATCGACGACCCCAATGGCCCACCGAATGGCCTCGCCTTCATCGTCTGCCGCGGCAGGTTCTGCCACGAACAGGACATCTGCATCGGAGCCGAACCCAAGCTCACGGCCACCGAGCCGGCCCATCCCAATAACCGCAATGCGCGCCGGCGGTTCCGCATCCTCGTGGTCCATCCGCCAGGCCCGCACCTCAGCGCGCAGGGCGGCTTCCAAGACCGCGTTCCAGATGGTCGACAGTTCTTGGCACACCTGCTCAACGGGGATAATCCCTAGAAGATCACCGCTGGCGATGCGCGCCAGCTCCACCCTGCGCAGCGAGCGCGCGACCGCCACCGCCTTATCCGGGTGCGCATGGCGCTTGCTGGAATTAACCAGCGCCTTGGACACCTGCTCCGGCTTAGTTTCGAGCAACTTGGGGCCGGTCGCGCCATCGGAAAGCTGCTTTACCGAATCCGGGGCGCTGATAATAAGGTCCGCGGTAAATGGCGAGGTCCCTAGGATATGCATCAGGCGCTGGCCGACGATCCCCTCATCCCGCAAAATCCGCAGGAACCATGACTTATCGCGGGCCGCCTCAGATAGCTTGCGGTAATTGAGCAACCCCATATCCGGATCCGCGGTGTCTGCCAGCCATTCCATCAAGGTGGGCAGCAAGATGGCTTGAATGCGTGCCTTGCGGGACGTACCGGAGGCTAGCGAGGTCAGGTGCTCAAAGGCGCGCACCGGCGAGCTATAACCCAATGCCGCAAGCTGCAGCTTTGCCGCCTCCGGCGAAAGCTTTAGCTCATCGGCGGACATGGTCACCACGGAGTTAAGCAACGGGCGATAAAACAGGCGCGAGTGCAACTCAGAAATGCGCATCCTAATGCGCCGCAAATGCGCTAACATGCCCTGCACCGCAGACTTTGTGCCCTGCGGCGAGAATCCCGAAATCACCGCGAGCCAGTTCATGCCCGCTTCATCATCATTTGCCGGCAGCGTGTGTGTGCGGCGGAAGCGCTCCAATTGCAGGCGGTGTTCTAAAAGGCGCAAAAATTCATAAGCCTCAATGAGCTGCGTGCCATCTTCGCGGCCCACGTAGCCTGCGGAGATAAGTGCGTCGAGGGCATCCACTGTCGAAAGCGCGCGCAGAGATTCATCGGAGCGCCCGTGCACCAATTGCAGCAATTGCACCGCAAATTCGATATCGCGCAGCCCGCCCACGCCCAGCTTGAGCTCGCGATGTTTGAGCTCATCCGGCACATTATCGAGCACTCGCCGACGCATGGCTTGGACGTCTTCCACGAAGGAATCGCGCTGCGAGGCCGTCCACACCATCGGCCGGATTTGCTCCAGGTAATCCTCCCCCAACGGCAGGTAGCCGGTCATCGCCCGCGCCTTGAGCAAGGCTTGAAATTCCCAGGTCTCTGCCCACCGGCGGTAGTAGGTCACGTGCGAATCCAACGTACGCACTAGCGCCCCAGACTTACCCTCCGGCCGCAGGTTCGCATCGACATCAAAAAATGTCGTCGACCCAATCCGGTTAAACTCCGCGGCGAGCCGGGTGGCCTTGGGCGTTGCCTCGCTGCCGACGAAGATAACGTCCACATCGGAAATGTAATTGAGCTCGCCGGCACCGCACTTACCCATCGCCATGACCGCAAGCTGCGCATCGAGCGGATCATCGCCGTAAATCTTGCGCACCGCAACGGCAAGGGATGCGGTAAGGGCGGCATCGGCAAGCGCAGTCGTCAGCGTGGTGACCTGTCGGAAACTTACCTCTGGCTGCGGGCGGGATTGCCCCTTGCGGGAGTGGAAGGTACCCGCCACATCGTGCGCGGCAAGCCGCATCATCAGCGTGCGGTACTGGGTACGCATCTCCTTTTTGTGCTCGCCTTCGCTCGCGCGGTACGTACCCGGTGCGCTGAGATCCTCCCTCGCTGGATCAGGAGCATCGAGCTCTGCGGCAAACGTTGCCGGCTGCGCCCCCACCGTTTCAAGCAGGCTGGTGAGCATCTCTTCTGGCTCCGGCAGGGGCTTTTTCAGCTCTTCCCACAACTCTGGATGGGCAGCGAGGTGATCCCCAAACGCCGTCGACGCACCCAAGAGCGCGAGAAGGCGCACCCTCACTTGCTCATTGCTGCGGATTTCCGCATCGAGCTCCGGGGCCTGCTCGTAAATGCGCACGAGGTTATTAAGCGCCAAATCTGGATCACCGACCGCAGCCAGCGTCCATAGAAGGTCAACGGACTCCGGGTTATTCCATCCCAGTTGTTCTAAGTCTTGTGCGGCATGGGACCGGCTAAGGCCCAGCGACGCCGGCGACGGCACCGTGGCAGGACGCATTATTCTCCTAGAAATTCAGGTTGTTGCGCAGCTCGACTGTAGTAATTTGGCGCTGGTAATCGCGCCATTCTTCCCACTTGGCGCGCAAGAAGAACTCGAAGACGTGCTCGCCCAAGACCTCCGCCATAAATTCGGACTTTTCGAACTCGCGCAGTGCCTGGTCCATGCTGGAGGGGAGATCCTTATACCCCATGGCGCGGCGTTCCCGGTGGGTGAGCTGGTGGACATCGTCTTCCGCGGGATCGTCTAATTCGTAGCCTTCTCGGATGCCGCGCAGCCCGGCTGCGAGGATGACCGCATAGCCCAAGTATGGGTTCATGGAAGCATCGATGGAACGGATTTCCACCCGGCGCGATTCCTCCTTGGTCAGGCGGTACGTCGGCACACGCACTAGGGCGGAACGGTTCTGCACTCCCCACGTGGCCGAACCCGGCGCCTCATTGCCAAACATCAGCCTCTTATAGGAGTTGGGCCACTGGTTGATAATGGGGCTCATCTCCGTAGAGTGCTCCAAAATTCCGGCGATGAACTGCTTGGCGGTGTGTGAGAGCGAAAATTCATCGTCCGGATCGTGGAAGGCATTGGACTGGCCTTCAAAAAGGCTAAAGTGTGTGTGCATTCCGGAGCCCGGGAGATCCTCAAAGGGCTTGGGCATGAACGTAGCCCGCACATTTGAATCCGTAGCTACCTGCTTGATAACCCGCCGGAAGGTCATAATATTATCCGCCATGGTCAGCACATCGGCGTGGCGGAGATCGATTTCCTGCTGGCCCGGCGCGGTTTCGTGGTGGCTAAATTCGGTGGCGATGCCGAGCGATTCCAACGCCAACATGGCGCGGCGGCGAAAGAGCGGCGCGGTATCGTGCGTCGCCTGATCGAAGTACCCGCCATTATCGGTGGGGACAAGATCTGTTAGCTTCCGGCTGTGTTCCAGCAGGTAGAACTCAATTTCAGGCGAGGCCATGCAGGTAAATCCATCGTTGGCCGCCTCGGTGACTTGGCGCCGTAGGATATGGCGCGGATCCACCACGGAAGGCTGGCCATCCGGCTGCGCAATATCGCAGAACATGCGCGCCGTTTGCAGGTCCGGCTCATTGTCATCAAACGGCAGGATTTGAAAGGTGGAGGGATCCGGCAGCGCAATGGTGTCCGATTCAGAGATGCGGGAAAATCCCTCTACCGACGAGCCATCAAAGCCAATCCCCTCCTCAAAGGCGGATTCGAGTTCGGAGGGGCTCATCACTACGGATTTGAGGGCGCCCATGATATCCGTAAACCACAAGCGGATAAAGCGGATATCGCGTTCCTCAACGGTGCGTAAGACGAATTCGTGTTGGCTATTCATGCCCTAAACCTTACCGGCTCACCGCTAAGCAGTGTGCAGTTCATTAGTCAATTTCCACATGGTCAGATTCGCAGGTCGCCAGAGTATTCAAGGGGTAGCTAGCGGGGGTTATAGGAGCAGGTACGGCTGCGCGCACGTGCTTTGCTAGTGGGGCAAGCGAACACCTGTACAAGCTATCTAAAGGAAGAAATTACAATGACCTCCCACGTTGATGAACTTTCTGCCAGCGTTATCGATGCCGTAGTGACCGCCGCCCAATACGGGTGGTCCCCGGACGATTTATGCCACGTCCTGGGCTCTTATTCCTATCCCCTCATCTACCGCGCTAGCCCGCACGTACCTGCCCGCATCACCTCACCCGCGCTGCGCAAAGCGTGGTTGCAATTAGAAGCCCCACAAGAAAATTTCATTCCCCGCGATAAAATGCGCGCCATCATGAAAGAACTGGTGCATCTTCCGCGTTTGCGCGATACCGAACTTCTAGCAGGCGGCGAGCTGAGCCAGACCGACGGCCCTAGCGACAAGCAGGATAAAATACGCCACAAGGTCTTGGGTCTATTGCGGAAGGCAGAATCCACCTCTTTTGCAGAAGAGGCAGAGATACTCATTTCCAAGGCGCAGTCGCTGCAGCAGAAATACCGCATCGAGGATCTCTTAACTGTGGACCAGCCCCGCCTCATTTCCCACCGCGTGCACGTTCACCCGCCATATATCAAGCACCAGGTCACATTGTTAGGCACCATCGCCAATGCCAATGGATGCACCACCCTCCTCATCCACGAAAAGGGCCTTGCCTGCATCATCGGCGCGCCCGAAGACGCCGCCCACTGCTCCGATCTGTTCTCCTCGCTAAACCGCCAATGCGATTGGTACATGCGCAATAGCGAGGGTGCCGAGTTTGCACGCGCGACACAGACCACCGCGGCCTATCGCCGTAGCTTCCGGCTTTCCTATGCCGCCCGGATCGGGGAACTGCTGGAGCTAGCCAATGAAGACGGCATCGAAGAAAAACTCGATGAGTCTCCCTATTGCAGCCATCACGCTGAGCTCATCGCCACCCAGACGCTACCTGCGCTCCAAGCGCGCACCGATCATGCCGAGGAAACCCGAGACCGCCTATTTCCCAACCTAACCACATCCTCGCTATCCATGAATAGTCTGCATGGCATCACTGATGGCATCACGGCTGCGGATAAGTCTCACTTGGGTGGGCCTGCCACTGGCATCGATTCTTAATACCGGCAGCCCTTGCTCCGTGGCCTCCCCTGTCTGCTTTCAGCCTCATGGTGTCGGCGGCACATTTGTACCCGTGCGCACAGCAAACGCTGCGAAATTTTTCAGGCGGTCGCTG
This sequence comes from Corynebacterium sp. KPL2850, assembly GCF_040225855.1. NCBI lineage: Bacteria > Bacillati > Actinomycetota > Actinomycetes > Mycobacteriales > Corynebacteriaceae > Corynebacterium > Corynebacterium sp. KPL2850. The sequence continues at coordinate 14,388 of NZ_JBEHFV010000023.1, read as the reverse complement.
CGCGTCACGGGTAGGATCACAGGTGAAATTAATTGTTGTAAAAGCTTAAGGGTATGTGAATGTCAACACAGACTTTTCTGGAAGTAGAAGCGAAATTCGCCGTAGCAGAATCGACTCAACTGCCTGAACTCACTCGACTCGAATCCGTTGACCATGTTGCAGAAACGCGCCACCACGCTCTATCCGCCATTTATTACGACACGGAAGATTTGCGCCTAACTCACGCCAAAATCACCTTGCGCCGCCGCACCGGCGGCAATGACGATGGCTGGCACATCAAAATCCCCAGCGAGGGTGGCCGGACCGAGATCCATGCCGAATTAGGAGACCCAGTAGACGGCAAATACGAGGTACCCCAAGAGTTGGTACAGCAGGTGCGCTCCATCGTTCGCCACAACGAGTTAAGCCCCATTGCGCAGGTGGATAATAACCGCACCGAGGTGCTGCTTGCGGACGAGCACAATAATCCGGTCGCGGAATTCTGCGATGACCATGTCACCGCCTTTTCTTTCTTGCCCGGCGGGCAGCAGCAATCCTGGCGCGAATGGGAAGTGGAGCTGGCCGGTGAGCTTCCAGGCACTGAAGAAGGAAGCCAGTTCATCCGCCGCGCGACCTCGCTTCTCATCGGCGCCGGGGCTCGCGTTTCTTCGTCCCCGTCTAAGTTGAAGTCAGCTTTGGGAGATTCCTACAACAATGCTCCCCTACCGCCCGCGCTCGTAACCCCGGATGTTGATGAGGATTCTCCGGCAGCAGCGGTGATTACAGCGCTGCAGGCCAACCGCGACAAACTGATTGATTACGATCCGCGCGTTCGCCGCGATGAGTGGGACTCGGTGCACCAAATGCGCGTGGCTACCCGCGAGCTGCGCAGCCACCTACAAACTTTTCATGGCATCGTCGTCGGCCCGCAGATTGAAAAAATCGAAGCCGACCTCAAAGAGCTGGCCGGTATTTTGGGCGTAGCCCGCGATGCAGAGGTCGTAGAAGAGCGCTGGCAAGAGCTCCTGGAGTCCGAGGATTCCGATACCTTGGATGCCGCCACCCGCGAACACATCTCCCGCGATATGGGTACCGCCTACCGGCGGGCGCACCGCAGGGTTATCGCCGCGCTAAATTCTGAGGAATACCTCGAATTGCTCGAGTCCCTCGACCGCCTTTTGGCGGATCCCCCTACGGCCGGCTCTCAATCCGCAGAAGATGCCGACGGTGATGACGTTTCCACTGCCGTGGACGCGACTGCGCAAGCGTCCGAGGATGCAACCGATAATTCAGCCGAAGAATCTGCGGAAGCGCATACCGCAGAGGAAGAATCGGCCGCTGAAAAGAAGACGGAAGAACCGTCTAGCGCTGGCGAAGCGGAGGCCGAGGACGTCGATGCCGTAATGGCACGCCATCTAGAAAAGGCCTATAAGAAGCTGGTCAAGCGGCATAAGAAGGCCGTGGAGAACTGGGATAACGCGGAGCTTTCGCTGCACGAGCGCGAGGATTATTTCCACGATATGCGCAAGGCTGCCAAGAAACTGCGTTACGCAGCAGAGGCGGCCGGTTCAGCAACGAAGCTAAAGACCAAGCGCCTGTACAAGGCCTGCAAAAAGATGCAATCGGTCTTGGGGGATTTCCAAGACTCGGTCACCTCGCGGGATAAATTGCTAGAACTGGCCCACAATGCGCACCGCCGCGGAGAAGATACCTTCGGTTACGGCCTGCTATACCAGCGCGAACGCTCCATCGGCCTCGCCGCCTTGGATGATTACAACGAATCTTTCAAGGACATCAAGGCCGCGTTTAAGCCGCTGCGCAAGAAGCTGAAGAAGTAGTGCTGCAGCGGCACCAGATGTGCCGCGTTAGGCCGCTTTAGTCACTGTCAGGTGATGGTTGGGAAATTAACTAGTCCCAGCCATCATCTTCTTTATCTGCGGCATCGGCTGCCTTGGTGCGGGCGCGCGCGATTTCTATGGCGTGCTCGGCCTCTTCGCGGGTGTCATAGGGGCCCATGCGGTTTTCCCAGCCGGATACTTTGCCCTTGCTGACTTCCTTGGTGGAGGGGTCGTAATACCATTTCTCATCTGCTGTAGTCGCCACGGTAGTCCCTTTCGTCTATATACTCTGGGCAGCACGTGTGCGCCGCCTGTTTGTGGTTGGTGCCCACACTACCCATGCACGAAAACACGTGCCCGCTAGAATATGAGGGCAGTATTTCTTTTGATGCCTCTCCCTGCTCTCTTAAGCAGAGCAAGGGAGCCGCTTTATCGGCTACTTTGTCCATGGCGCTAGCCCGCGCCACGTAGCCACGTGATTTTTATCCGCCGAATTGGAAAAGGAGCTTGTGCCTTCATGCCACTGTGGTCGACGCCTAAGTCCCCTATTACTGAGCGCGTTGCACAACGACACGCCACTATCGTGGGAACGGAGCCCACCCATGTCGCCAGCGCGCCCGCGACCTGGCCACTTATTGGTGAGCATATCGATCATTACGGAGGCATCGTCGCCGCAAGCTTGTCGGATCTCCGCGCAGCAGCGGCCGTCAGTTCGCGCACGGATGGCATCGTTTCCGTCCACTACGTGCCGGCTTGTGGGGAGCCTGCGCACGATTCTATTGGCCTCCAGGAGGTGGCTGCGCTCGCCGCGGCGCAACAACCCACGACGGACTCAGAAGGCCAACCGGTCATTCCTCCTGCACCAGAGGGTGGGCTGGCTGCGCGCATCGGCGGCATCGTGCACACCATGGTGAACCGCCAGTTGCTCTCCCGGGAAACGGCTGGGGCGGATATCACTATTGTGAGCGATATCCCTGCCGATATCGGCTTAGGCGCTGCATCGGCGGCGGATGTTGCCGTTGCGCTTGCCTTAATGGGTCCAGCCGAAAACCTCGACGCACCTTTGCGCGTGCGCGTTGCGGATGTCTGCACCCAAGCGGTGACCACCTTTGCTCATAAGCCCGCCCTTCGCGCGCGCCACACGGCCGCGCTGCGCAGCAGTGGTGACGGCGTGTGCATCATCGACTATGCCGATGGCTCGGTCACCCACGCGCCCCATGTGGTGGGCCAGGATGTGGTGGCCTTTGCCGTGGCGGTGCCCGAGGACAATTCGCAAGAGCAAGCGCAGGCAATTAGTGACATCCGCCAGCGCCAGCAGTTTATTGATGATGCCTGCCATTCCTTCGGCACGGAGTCGCTGCGCTTATTGCCCGATGCGCAGCAGCGCGTAGTGGAGTGGCTCAAGGCGGTACACAAGGTCTACGGCGAAGAGGGCCGGCCCAGCATCAATGCGGCCACCGAGTGGATGGCATTTTATGAGGAAGAGACCACCCGTGTGGAGCACTTTGTGCGCTACCTGCGCTCGCACCGCCGCAACGAGCTTTTCCCCATTGTCTTGCAATCGCAGGCTTCGCTGACCAATATTTATGGCTTCGATTCCGCAGAAAAGTTGGCGGAGCTGGTCACGGTCCGCGGCGCGGTGGCCGCGCGCTCGGCGCACGCGGGACTTTCTAGCGCCGTTATTGCTTATGTCCCCAGCAACCGCGCGGAAAATTTCGCGGCGGATCTGGCAGAGGATGGTTTCCTGCTGGTGAAACTGGCCGCTGGCGAGCCAGCCAGGGTAGAAGATTAAGGGCGAATGAGCCGGCCTATAAGCCGGATTCTGTCTAACCGCGGCGCCCCAACATGTGGGGATGCCGCGCGGCGAACATCCATCTAGACCAACCGTTGCCAGTTGGTTCCAGCAGCTACCTTCAGGCTCGGGCGAGCAGCCTTAAAACGCCTGATCGGGCCCTGCAACGTGGCAGGGCCGTGATGCCTTGCTCCCGGTGGGGTTTACCCAGCCACCGCCATCACTGACGGTGCTGGTGCGCTCTTAACGCACCGTTTCACCCTTACCTTGTGGGCCCCTACTTGGGTCGAAACGCAAGTGAAGGCACAAGGCGGTCTACTTTCTGTTGCACTTGCCCGCGGGTCACCCCGGGTTGCCGTTAGCAACCACCGTGCTCTGTGGAGTCCGGACTTTCCTCGGCGCCCACGTAGCAGCACCAACGCTGCCCGTTTGCGGCGACGCGATCGCCCGGCCGGCTCATTCGCGCTCCTTAGTCTAGCGCAGCCCCTCCAGGTGTCCCACATCGTTGAATCCATGCACCATAGAGCCACCGTCCCAGAACTCGACTTCCGATAGCGCCGCCAGATCCAAAAACAGGTATTGGAAGGTGGCCGGGCCCGCGTTCAGGGCCTGGCAAAGGAAGGATTTTATGGGGTTGACGTGGCTGACAATCAGCACCGTTTTGCCGCTATAGCGCCGCTGCAGTTCCTTGCGGGCTGCGCGCACGCGACGGTTGACGCCCTGCAGCGATTCCCCACCGGGGCACGGTGTGGCGGCATCGTGCAGCCATTGCTCGTGTATCTCTGGGTCGCGCTGGTGTGCTTCGGCCGCGGTCTTTCCTTCCCACTCGCCAAAGTCGACTTCGCTCAGGCCTTCTTCGGTCACCACGTCGATATCGCGGCCATGCGCGACGGCGGCCGCAGTTTCTTGGCAGCGCTTCAGCGGCGAGCAAACGATGGCGTCGATGGTGGTACCGGCAAGGGCCTGCGCGGCGGCGAGCGCCTGCTTTTTGCCCAGTTCAGTAAGCTCCGGATTTGCGCGCCCTGAGTATTGCTTGGCGGCAGACATTTCGGTTTGCCCATGACGCAGCAGGATAAAGCGGGTCTTATCGCCGCGCTCGCCCAGCCAGTCAGAAGGGTGCGGCGCGGAGGTATCCCACTCCTGGTTGTCCTCGGCAGGCGTTCCGTCACCCGGCGCGGCATCGGACGAAGACTCGGCGGCAGACTCATCGGTTTCGCTCTTGACGATGCCCACCTTATGCCCCGCCGCAGCCGCGTCCATCGCATCATTGGATAGCGCATCCGCCACCTTGTTTTTTGCGCGCGGGACCCACTCCAGGCTGAAGGAAGAAAACCCGTCGATATGCGTGCGGGCCTCAAGGGCCAGCTTTTGCATATCCGGGTGCTTGATTTTCCAGCGCCCGTTGATCTGTTCCACGACGAGCTTGGAGTCCATATAGAACTCCACCTCGCTGGCACCTAGCTCGGAGGCGGCCTCGAGACCGCGCAATAAGCCGTGGTATTCGGCCACATTATTGGTGGCCTTGGTACCGACCACATAGACGATTTCGCGCAGGGCGGTCGTGCCATCCGCGGCATAAACGACGGTGCCTGAACCGGCTACTCCGGGATTGCCGCGCGAGCCGCCATCGGCGTAGATAATGACCTTCATGATGCCAGGCGCACCAGGTAGGAACCGCAGTCGCTGCACTGTGGCAGCTCATCGGCAGGCGCATTGCGCACGGCGTTTTTATCGGCGGGCGGCAAGACGATGAAGCAGCCGCCGCAGGCCCGGTTGGCCTTAAATTGTGCGGCGCCAACGCCGTTTTCTTGCCGCTGCGCGTCGTATTCCTCCAAGACATCGGAGGGTAGCTGTTCGCGCAAATCCGCGATGCGCACGGCGGGATCGGGCTGGTTATCCGCAGCCTCTTGGGCGGCGTCTGCGGCGCGGCGCAGCATTTCCAGCTTTCGCTCGGAATCCGAGACGCGCGCACCGTGCACGTCTAAGTTGGAACGCAGTGCGTGGATCTCGTTGTGGGCTTCTTGCAGCTCACTCATCAGATCCGCGATGCGGGACTTGGTGGCGTAGAGATCGTGCTCGATGTCCTTGCGCTTTTCGGTATCCAATTCGGCGCCGAGCTGGCCCTTGTCATCGCGTTCGCGCCTACGCAGCTTGCGCTCATCGGCCTGGATGCGCAAGATTTCATTTTCCATGTCATCGACTGCCATCTGCGCGGAACCGGAGGCATCGAGCAAGCGCTTGTGTTCCTGCTGCGCCTTGTCGTACTCAACCTTTTCTGGCAGTTCCTTATCCCCACCGATGCCTTGCGAGCGTTCCAGGTTGGCCAATTCCAGCAGTACCGGTTGTAGTTCTTGCGATAGTTTCACTTATGACTCCTTTGGGTGCGCGGAGATAGTCCACGGATCAGTTCGCAGGCTAATAATTTCCGTATCTAGTTCTAATGCTGCTTCTACGATATCGCTTGCTTGCGCCGTCCAGGGAAACTCGCTGGCCCAGTGGGCCGTATCGATGACGGCTGGTCCCCCGGCGCGCAGATGCTCGTCCACCGGGTGGTGGCGCAAATCGGAGGTGACATACACATCGACGCCCAGCTTCGCCGCAGCCCCCAGGAAGGAATCCCCAGCGCCGGACGATACCGCCACTGTGCGCACCTTTTGCTCTGGGTCGCCCGCGGCCCGGATGCCCCACGCGGTTTCGGGCAGGGCGTTGGCCACCTGTTGCGTAAACTCCCGCAGGGTCATCTCGCGCGGCAGCTCGCCTACGCGCCCCAGACCCAGTGCGGTATCAAAATCGCCGCTTCCGGCCGTTTCCACAATGTCATAGGCAGGCACCTCATACGGGTGCGCCTCGTGCAGCGTCGCAATCAACGTGGACCGCAACGAGGCGGGAGCCACGAATTCCACCCGTACCTCGTCGCCGCGGTGCAGCTTGCCGATGCTCCCTTCTACCGGATCCGCGCCCTCCTCCGGCTGGAATTGGCCTGCACCCGCGATATCGAAGCAGCAGTGGGAGTAGGCGCCGATGTGGCCCGCGCCGACACTGAAAAGCGCCTGCTTTACCTGCTCCACGCTGCCAGTAGGGATATGCACGCCCCACTTATCAATGGCGTTTGGGGCCTCTGGCACAATCGGCCGACCTGGGGTAATGCCAACGAGCTCCGCGAGCTTATCGTTGACCCCGGGCCGGGCCTTATCGGCGTTGGTGTGGGCGGCAAAAAGCGCCACGCCATTTTTAATCAGGGTATGAACAACCTTGCCCTTAGGCGTATCGGCCGCCACGGATTCCACGCCGCGCAGTAGCAGCGGGTGGTGGACTACCAACATATCCGCGCCAAGCTCAACCGCGCGGTCCGCTACCTCTTGGGTGCAATCTAAAGCAAAGGCGACGGTACGCACCTCGTCTGCGGGGTCGCCGCAAATAAGGCCTACGGCATCCCACTTTTCGGCCAAATGGGGCGGGTAAGCCTTGTCCAAAACCCGGCGCACATCGCCCACTCGCACAGCAGACATGGGGATACTCCTTTATGCTCGATTCTTGTAAATTACGCTAGTGCTATATCCTGTCTCCCGCACTACAGTACTATCTGCGCAAAGGGTTTTCGCATGACTGAATCTTCTTCTCACTCGGGTCTCTACCTCGTCTTTGTGTGCACCGGCAATATTTGCCGGTCGCCCATGGCTGAAATCATCGTGCGCGATGAAATGGAAGATGACATGCTCGATCTCCTAGCCACGGTGGATTCCTGCGGGCTCGGTGGTTGGCACGTGGGGCAAGGCGCCGATGAGCGGGCCGTGGCGGAGCTGCGCCGCGCCGGACACGATGGGGCATCCCACCGCGCATCCAAATTGGGCGAGGAACACATGGACGCTGACCTATTCATCGCGATGGATTCCGGACACTATGATTCGCTCATCGATCTAGGTATCGATCCTGCCAAGGTCCGTCTGATGCGCAGCTTCGATCCCAATTCCCCGGAAGGCGCAGAGGTCGCCGACCCCTACTACGGCACCGAAGAAGACTTCGAAACCGCGCGCAAGAATATCGAAGCCGCGGTCCCCGGCCTGCTGGATTGGATTCGCGAGAACCGCGACTAGACTTGGGGGCATGCTAAAGACGTTCCTCAAGCCTGGCTGGGTGCTCATGCTGCTTTTCGTGGTGGCATTTTCTTACTTGGCCTTTAGTGTCCTTGCCCCATGGCAATTGGGAAAGGACGATGACATTGTGGAGCGCAATGACAACATCACCCACGCCTATGAGGCCGATCCGCAGCCGATTGACCAGGTCGTGGACGCTGACGGCGCCATTTCCGGCGATGAATGGTCCCGCACCACGCTGAAAGGTCACTACCTGCCCGAGGATGAGGTGCTGCTTCGCCTGCGCCCCGCCGGCTCCGGCCCGTCCTATCAGTCCTTGGTTCCTTTCCGCACCGATGCGGGCCTGACCATGCTGATTAACCGCGGTTGGGTCAGCGCCGAGGAGGGCAATGCGGTGCCGGATATTCCGCCCGCCCCCTCCGAAGAGATAACCATTACCGGCATGGTGCGCTCGAATGAGGCCGAGCACCAGACCGCCCCCATCACGCAGGAGGGCTACCAGCAGGTCTACTCCATCCACACCGAGCAAGTGGGCTCGCTTATCGGTGCCGACTTAGGCCAAGACTACATCCAGCTCTCCGAGGACCAGCCGGGCGTGCTCAACGCAATGCCCATTCCGCAACTCGACCGCGGCAACCACCTTTCTTATGGCTACCAGTGGATCGCCTTTGGTATCATGGCCCCGCTGGGGTTGGGCTATTTTATCTGGTCCGAAATCCGCGAGCGCCGCCGCCTGCGCGAAGAAGAAGCCGCCATGCAGACCCTCGACGCGGACGCGGAATCGCTTGCCGATGCCCCCGCCTCCAACGGAGAGCCTGGCACCGCTGCCGATACCACTGCCATTGCCGCTGCCGATGCCAACACCGATCCGGCACCTCTCGCCACCGAGCTGCGCAACCGCTCCCGCTACGGCGATTCCAAGCCGGACCACTACGCCAAGCTGAAAAAGCGCCGCCGCGAGCGCTACTAGCTTTCCGCGCTCACCTGGCTCGCACTCGATTCTGTAGCGCTGGCAGACCGGTCCCACATGAGTAATGCGAAGCCTACGGCGATCCAGGCCGCGAATACCCACCACGCGTGTCCTGCGCCTTGGCCATCAAAATAAGACAAGGAACGCACGAGGTACCCCGTTGCACCAATGGGCATCCACTGCCCCAAGGTAGCCCAGCCATCAGGAAGCAACCAAGGTCCGGTGGCCAAGCCCGAAAGTGGATTACCTAGGAAAATGGTGAGCACCGCACCAATTCCTACACCTGCAGTACCGATCACCGCAGCTAAACCTGCCGTCAGCAATGAGGTGGAAAGAATACCCAGGGCGATGGCCAACCATTCCATACCGAATTTGCCAATTAACGTGCCGTACACGGTGTGCAGCATCCACGTGGCAACGAGCGATCCCCCTGCTGCTATGCCAACGAGTACTACAAACTTGACCCACTTTCGGCGGCGGAAAACAAAGGTGGCGATGACTGCGGAAACGATGCCGCCAAAGGCCAAAGGCAGCCCTAGCAGCCCAATGCCATTAGCTTGCGGGTCTTCTTCCGATGTCGGTGCAAGGTCTTCGGTAGCAACCTCCATGCCTTGCGCCTCGAATGACTTACCCAATTGGTTCACCATCTCTGTGTAGGCAGCACCGTTGCCAGAAGCGGTATAGGTTTGTGCTCCCGATGGGGTGATAACCAGACCGCCTACGACGTCTCGGTTTTCAATCGCATCGCGCACATCGGCATCGGATTCATAAACCCTTAAATCGGGTCCGCCCTCGCCTGCTTTATCGGTCATGTGCTTGACCATCTGCTCGGGCCCAGCCACAGCAATGGGCACGCCTTGCGGTCCGGAAGAAAAGTTGGGAGCAAGGAACGCAAATAGCATTAGCCCGATAATGACTGGTACCCCAATCACGGCGGCAACGATTTTTACGGTCGTGTTTTGCCGCCTGCGAGTCGCAGTAGAACTCATGACAATCCCCTTATCTGGAACACTGTATTTCAGTTACTTAAATAGAACATAGTGTTCCATTTGTTAAGATGTCAACCATGAGACAAGATGCAGCCAATAATCGTGCGGCAATAGTCACCGCAACCAGGCAACTACTCACCAGTGAGGGGCCTGGAATTTCCATGCGGACCATTGCAAAGGCTGCTTCAGTGGGCGTAGCCACGGCCACTCGACACTTCCCCGAGCGCATCGAGCTCCTCGACGCGGTAAGCGCGCAGGCAACGGCCGATATCGCCACAATCATCGATGCCCACAGTGCGGAATTTGCCAGCGATGCACGCACCGCGTGGCGCACCACCGTCCATTCCATAGGATCTTTGCAGCTAGCAACCCTCGCCCAAGCAATTTATGAAGATGCCATGCGCGATCCGGAGACGAGGAAACAAAAGGACCGCATCATTGAAAGGCGCGCCGAGGAATTAATCAGCACCTACGACAAGCTGCTGGACGCCGCCAAAAAGGCACACCTGTGTCCAGAAAACCTTAATGCGCTGGATTTTCACATAGGACTCGGGATAGTCACCCGCCCCATCCCGATAGAGCCCAAGACCTCGTTTACTCCAGACGCGCTTACCCCACGCCTCATAGACCTCATGCTTGATGGCCTAGTAGCACAAGCCGAAGCGAACGTTACCCCTTAAAGCCCATTTATCGAGGCTGCACACCGGAAACAACACATTTTCCGTTTAACCCGCGGGTTAGGCGGGGGGTTATTTCATTTCTCCGGACACGATTCCGGCGCGCTGCTTGTCCCACTCGCAGTCACGGGCGTCTACGTGGTACGCTCCATATTGAAGAATATAGCTAGAAAAGACCCTAACACTTCGGTGTTGGGGTCTTTTCGTTTGTCAGGGGTTTTTGCGGGAAAAATTAAAAACTTTTTCTCAAAAATCGAGCGCCGGCATTAGCGCCGGCGCTTTTTCTTTGCCCTCCGGGCGGCACGATTCAAGCCAGCAGGGGCAGCAGAACGACGCGCATTTTTATCCATAAGCTCGGCAAACTCACGCACCGCAAGCACTAACTCCTGGTGCTCATCACTGACGTAAAACTCGCGCCCCGCCCGGAGATCACGAGTCATCTCTCTAACGACACGAGCCGCGTCAGCTACCTCCTCTCTGGGGGTACGCAGCTTCAGCGTGGCTTGCTCATGCGCCTGCGCCAGCTCCTCTTGGTGCTGTCGCCTACGGCGCGCTGTGTGGCTTTCTAAGCGATTGAAGACGCGGTGCGGGGGGCTTGGGTTGGGCAAGGCGCTTAAATCGCTCAGGCGCTCACACCTTGCCCCGCTTTCTGCCACCTGTCGCCGCAGCCGAAACCCCCACTCCGCAACCGCTGACCCGACAACAACGCCGCAAGCTCGAGCGCGAACAGAAAAAAGGGGCGCTAATTCTCCAGATTCGTTAGTCGGATTTCTATTTCAAAGTGTTGCAGACTTCTTTATCCACCCACATAATCACTTTTATGAGAATTAAAACCAGGTCAACTTGTACTGTCGTTGCAACTGTTCTTTCTGCCCTCGCCCTCTCTTGCCCGCTAGCATCTGCTACTTCGACTGAGATATCAGAAGGCGCATCACCTCGGGCTGAGGTGAAGCCTGGAGATAGCTTTACTTTTACGCTTGATGAGGAAACATCGAATGATGGAATATCAACTCGCTCTTTGAATGCAGGTGTATGCACTGGAACATTTGCGAATCCCCAGGTAGAAGCCGGAGGAATTCTCTCTTATGGATTGCATGTCCGGTGTACTGGAACTGGGTTTCTTCCTTTAAAAGCAAAGATCAGGCTTCAAGAAGAACATCTCGGATTTGCTTATGAGACAGTAGATGAAACCTCTAAGAATCTTCCTGAGGGTGGCTACGGATTTGTTCGTGGAGAAGCGATCTGTGACCCAACTACTTCAGGGCATGATTATCGAATTGATGGAGAGATTTTTGCAGGAAGGCATCATGACATTGGTATCTCCAAAGAAGTCCATCTTCCATGCAATGTGCACTAATTACTCTGCATAAGCCAGGCTTTTAGTTCCTCCTCTGCACGCTCACAACCACCTGGGTAGTTTTCGTTCAGCTCTTCAGCCACGGAGTCAAAGATTTTCTTAGCGATAGCCTCAGCATGGTCAGGTTGAAGCTGCCCTCTTAAATCATTTAAGGGGGCAGAGAGAGTGACATAAGGACTGGGGCGTAAAGAATAAGACCGCATGTCAGCGGCATATATTCGAGGAGTTGTCCCCAAAAACTGAGATTCAAGGACGACGTTTCCGAACACTAATGACGATAGGTTTTTCTCTTCCATAGTCGGCAGTTTACGGAAAATAAGGTGTGTTAACTGCCGACTTATTCAACTATGGAAACTCGGCAGAGAATTAGGCAATCGCTTAATGTCGCCGCTTTTTCTTTGCCCTCCGGGCGGCACGATTCAAGCCAGCAGGGGCAGCAGAACGACGCGCATTTTTATCCATAAGCTCGGCAAACTCACGCACCGCAAGCACTAACTCCTGGTGCTCATCACTGACGTAAAACTCGCGCCCCGCCCGGAGATCACGAGTCATCTCTCTAACGACACGAGCCGCGTCAGCTACCTCCTCTCTGGGGGTACGCAGCTTCAGCGTGGCTTGCTCATGCGCCTGCGCCAGCTCCTCTTGGTGCTGTCGCCTACGACGCTCACGCGACGCAGCAGCACGGCATGCACCCGAGCAAAACCGGGCCTGCCGCCCACGCGGATCCGACCGGTGCGGGATCGGTTTCCCGCACCTTTCGCAGACTTCTTTTTGGGTCGCCATGCCCCCACTTTATCGCACGTGCGATAAAACCTGCCAGTCACTAAAATGCCTGGTCACCCGATGTCACTAAGAGTGCATATAGTGTGTGTCTCCCAAGCCGCTTCGCGGCGTGGACTCGGGCCGGATTTACCGGCCCGAAAGACCGGCGGCACCCCGCCGAAAGACTGACGGCCCTGGCGGGTAGGTCAGCAACATATTTGGACACATTCCGCCCGACCGCGCCTGTCAGGCCTGCGGGGCGGTTTAGTCACTCCACGCGGCGCGCTGTGTGCCCGTCTAAGCGATTAAAGACACGGCAGCGGTACCCATGTGGAGGGCCAGAGCTTCTGCGCGATTGAGCACGCGAGGACTGTACCGGGGCAACCGAGCCGTCCGGCTCGGGCGGCAGCCCAGACCGAGCATCTGGAGCCGGACAACGCACCGGTTGCGGTATTCCTTTTCCGCACGCCCGAAATACGGGACGTGCAAGGAGGAATCCATGAAAAGAACCCCACGCCCCCACACTAGTCTTAAGCGACTTTCTGAGCTGCTCTCGCTCGCGCTAGGCGCTGCCGTCGGCGCGATCCTTGCCAACCCCATGGACACGATCCACGGTTGGGCCGAGCTTCTCGATCTGCTCGTCTTCTGGCGCTAGCGGCAAGACACTATTGGCACTCTTAGTGTTAATCGGGCCTGGGCCAGATTCACCGCTTCTTGCTCACCCAGTTGGTTGCTGGATCAGCGCCCCTCTGGCTCCCTCTCAAAGCTCCTTAGCGCCTCCAGGAGTGGCCGCGCCTGCGGCGGGCTTCTATCGAATTCGCTTTCGCTCATTCGGCTTATTTTTCGACTGGACGGCGTGACCAGAAGGCCACCTGCGCGCCCCTCCGGGCGGGAGCGCTTGGGAAGGGCGCCCCCGCCCTACCCTTATTTCTAAGGGCTGGGTCGGGGGGTGTTCCTATGTAGTTTGTCAATCTCGCGGGTGGGGTGGACGGGGGCGGATCCTCAACTCGGGATTTTTTAGGTGTGTTGTTTTTGCGCGCGACTTGTAGCCGACTGGGATTTTTCCCAGTCGGCTTGTTTCGTCGTTAGGGGTTAGGCTGCTGCGGCTTCCTTTGCTGGGGCGGGATCGCGGTAATACTCGTGGTTGCGCATCATGGCGTAGAGGACGTTGATTCGTCTGCGGGCGAGTGCTACGACCGCAGCGTTGTGACGCTTGCCTTCATTTCGCTTTCGCTCATAGAATTGCCGTGAACGCTCGTGGAATCTGATGGATGCAAAAGATGATTGCCATAGGGCGTTCTTTAATTTTTTGTTGCCGGCTCTATTCAGCGAATTCGACATTATTGAAGTGCCTGACTGGTTTGTCCGGGGCGACAGCCCAGCATATGAGGCCAAATGTCCAGGTGTTGGAAAGTCAGACATATCCCCGACAGTCATGAGGATTTGTGCTGCTGTTTTCGGGCCGATTCCTGGCATGGATAGCAGGATTTGTGTGTGGGGAATGTCGTCGATGAGGTCGATGACTTCCTTGTCGATGTCCTTGCGGTGATCAAGCTTGGCAAGTGCGTCTTTTGCTGACATTGCCACGCCCATTTCTGCATAGTGTGCACCGGCAATGGATACTGTTTGCTCAGCAATGGCAGCGAATATCGCATCGATAACTGGCTCGGGATTACGCGCTTTATGGCGGCGAGCGAAAGCTACAGCTTTTGTCTTACCGAGGCGTTTGATTTTCGTTGGCCCGCCGTAGCGGGCAAGCAGATGAAGGACCCATTTACGGTGGATTATCTGGCCGCGAATGGCCTGCTCGAATTGCGGATAGCAGCCGACAAGTGCACTTCGAATCTGGTTGAGGGCCCGAACCCCGGAAAGTGGACACGGGGATTTAATCAAGATGCGATAGTAAGTGTAGCTGATCCGGCGGCTTCGA
>NZ_JBEHFV010000022.1:0-45761 GCF_040225855.1 Corynebacterium sp. KPL2850 | reverse complement strand
GGCATGGTGGAAAGGTACCTCACTTCCCCAGCGAGATGCTGGTTTCAAGGTGTCCACCATCTGGGGGTCAGGTCCTCCCGACTAAGCCCGAACAACTATTGATTACTAATGGTGCGCAGCATGCGACAAATATGGCAATCGAGATGTGGATGTCTCAAGGGGATACGATTTTTTGCGAGGATCCAACCTATCGCGGGACTTTGGAAGCGTTATCGCTCAAAGGCATTAAGACGCATGCGATTCCACGGGCCGCTCTCGGGACTTCAAGCCTAGAGACGTATTTAGGCGGGACGCATGACGAAGTTTTATATTGTCAGGCCAGTGTACATAACCCCACAGGAACGATTTTATCTGAAGAGCGTGTAACAAAGCTCGCTGAGTGTGCACTGCACTATAAAGTCAAAATTATTGAGGATTGCAGTAGTTTTGATCTCACATTAGGAATTTCGGTAGGTAGGACTTTGGCCGGACGTATTCCGGATGACAATCACTTATTGATTGGAACCCTCTCGAAGCTTTTTTGGGGTGGATTGCGTATTGGTTGGATTCGTAGCTCTGAAAACAATATTCACATGCTACGCGAGATTAGAAAAGTATCAGATTTGGCTCCACCAGTATTCGAGCAGATAATCGCGGTTAAGCTATTGGATAAAGCCAAGGAGGCTCGTAGCGAGCGTCGCAAAATGCTCACAAAAGGTTTCGAGCGTACAACACGATTCGTTTCTGAGTTACTGCCAGAGTGGGATATCTTGCCAGTTGATGGTGGCACTTCCATTTGGATAAACTCTCACCGAGACGCTACAACGCTGGCGTCCTGTGCTGCGTCAGCTGGAGTTCTTTTAGCACCAGGGAGTATGTTCTCACCTTCAAACGGATTCTCGACCTTTTTGAAATTTCCTATTTGGCGTGACGAGGAAACTCTTTCTAGAGGGCTACAAAAAATCGCGAATAGTGCGTCCTCCTAAGGCGGCAGACCTTATTAATTCGGCCTCAAGGCCATATAGACGCTGTCTAAATGCTGCTTTCACATGAACAAGACCGCCTACGTGGCTGGATTTAGCCCACGCATCCATTACGAATGGCGGCGGAGGTAGTATGATGCCCATGAGAAGCTTTTTGAAGCATTTCCGGCCATTCTGCGTCTCTGCCTTGATAGCCATTGTGCTCGGGGTTCTGTTTAATGACCATCATTGGGCACTGATTTTAGTGGTCACAATTTTGCTCATAGGTGTTGTTCTATCGCTGGCGGATTATGCTTCCGAACGAGGTCGAAAGAATGAGGGTGAGCGATGAATCGGAAACTTCAGTTGTTATTGGCCACCGGATTCGTCGGCGTGGTTTTGCTCATCGTAGCGCCGATTTTAATTAACGTCGGAATCGATGCTGCCGATGCTAGGCAGCAATCAGGTAATGCTGTAGTTCCGTTGCTTTCAGCGGGCATCGGGATCGTGCTAGTGATCCTCGCGCTGGCTCGTTCCGGTCATGCATTTGAAAAGTAGAATGTAAAAGCCGTGCGCTAGAAGCGCCAGTTTTCGGGGCTGCACTCCTCGCGGGCATGAAGAGGAGTCGAGGTTACGCGTCGCCAATCAACCTCCTGGTTGGTGCAAGTCTCAACCGCCTCTGCGATTCAAAGCCGGACAAGTTGGGGCAAGATATGTATTTAGAGAAATTGATCCCCTCGGCTATCCGGTCACGGTGGTGACTGGGAAGGAGTATTTACATGAAGGCTTTGTATAGGGCAGCGATTTTCTATCTCGTCCTCGGCTTGCTCGCTGGTTTGTTTTATCGGGAGTTTACGAAGCTGCAAGATTTCCCAGAAGGGGAGTACACGCAGCTAGGAGTGGTTCACACCCACTTGTTGGCGTTGGGCTTCATGATGTTCCTGATCTTCTTGGCACTGGAAAAGCTTTTCGTTCTGTCGCGTCACCGCCAGCTATTCAACTCGTTCTTCTGGCTGTACAACGTGGGCGTTGTGCTTACCGTTGGAATGCAAATTTCACACGGCATTTTGACGGTGTTAGGCAAGGAATCCAATGAGATGATTTCTGGTATTGCTGGGCTGGGCCATATCTTCATCACAGTAGGGCTGACGGTCTTCCTCGTGAATTTGGGCCGGGCCATCAAGGAACCAGATGCAGGCAGCGCCAATGCTTCGGTGAACGCCTAACTATGAGCGAGCGCAGCGCTCAAGAACGCTCAAGAAAACGTCACGGCGCCTACTCGCCGCGATTGGTTAAGCCGGGCGGTTCTTTCCGTCGGGCTGGGCGTCATTGTTCTAGATGGCACCATCGTCGGCGTGGCATTGCCCTCGATCATCACTGACCTGCAGCTCAACCTGACGCAGGCGCAGTGGGTCAACAGCCTCTATGTGGTGCTACTGGCGGTGCTGCTGCGCCGACGGGCAAGAATGCGGATACCTGAGGACGCAAGCGCGCGTTCCTCACCGGCCTGACAATATTCGTGGCAGGCAGCGTATTGGCGGGATTTTCTACCTCCGCCGCCACGTGGATCTCCGCGCGCGCAGTACAGGCAATCGGTCCTGCGTTCATCATGCCTTCCACGCTTTCCACGGTTAATACCGTAGTCCGCGGCAAATACCGCGCAGCAGCCTTTGGTGTGTGGGGCGCGGTGATTTCCGGCGCGGCAGCGGTCGGACCGCCTGCCGGTGGTGCACTGACGGAATGGGTGTCCTGGTATTCGCGATTATCGAGGGCCCCGACCTAGGCTGGTGGGAGCCCCAATCCTCATTCAGCATCTTTGGCTGGACCTGGTCCGAAAACGCGGCTATTTCACCGGTTCCGCTAGCGTCCGCGATTTCGGCCGTGGGCTTCGTGCTGTTTATCAGGTGGGAAAAGCACCGCGAGCGGAGGCACCGCTCGGCGCTGTTGGATCTTGAATTGTTTTCTTATTCCACGTTCTCGTGGGGCAATATCACCGCTGGTGCGGTAGCAATCGGCGAGTTTGCCATCATCTTCGTGCTGCCGCTGTACCTGATTAATGCGCTAGACCTCAGCACGATGTTGGCTGGCCTGGTGCTGGCAGCCATGGCAATCGGTGCATTTTTCTCCGGTGCCGCAGCCCCCCACGTCGCGGCACGGTACGGGGCGCCTGGCACCGTGCTCATCGGGCTCGGCTTGGAAGCCGTCGGCGTCCTTATCTTCGTCCTGCTTATGGGGCCGGATACGAATGGTTGGATCATCGCCGCACCGCTGACCCTGTACGGCTTGGGCCTGGGGTTCGCCTCCGCAACGCAAAGCACCGTGCGCCAGATTGGGGCAGTGGTGCAGGCCTTAAGCGAGGGCATGACCAACGCCGCGCAGTGGTCACTCGTCGCCGCTACTGCGTTCCTCGCGCTGGGCTTTGTTGGTGCACTTCGGGTGCGCCGTGCTGCGGGGGAGAAGGGGACCCCGCAAGCAATGCTGATCTCGGTGCCCGCGTTAATCGCGTCCCGAACTGATTTTCCACCCGCGTGCTGCTTTGCGTTGCTGCCAGAAGTGACGGTAGATACCGGGGACATCGGAAAGCTCAGCGTGGGTACCAAGTTGGCTGACGTGCCCGTGTTCATCCAAGACTACTATTTGATCAGCAGATTTGATTGTATCCAGCTTGTGGGCGATGACGATAAAAGTAGACTTCTCCCGTAGCTCGTCCATTGCGGCAAGGATATTTGCCTCATTTTCTGCATCGAGCGCGGAAGTTGCTTCATCAAAGAGAACAATCGGCGCTTGTTTGAGCAGCGCGCGAGCAACAGATACGCGCTGGCGCTCGCCGCCAGACAGAAGCCGTCCTCCTTCACCAACCGGAGTGTGCCACCCTAGCCGGTTCGCAATAGACGTCACGCCTGAAAGATTAGCTGCACGGAAGATTTCCTCATCGGAGGCATCGGGACGACCAACGCGGATATTAGCAATCAGCGAATCATCAAAGAGATAGACGTCCTGAAAGACCATGGATAGTCTGGACATTAGCTGTTCGGTTCCAAGCTCGCGGATATCTACGCCGTCAACCATCACCGCCCCGGAATCTACATCCCAGAATCGCGAAATAAGGCGCGCAATTGTGGTCTTTCCGGAGCCAGAAGGGCCGACAATGGCGGTAACGGTGCCCGGTTGGGCGTGGAAGGCGACATCGACCAATACCGGCTTATCTCCGTATCCGAACGTGACATTGCGCAGCTCAACACTGCCCGAGCCGTCTCCTGTGCGCGGAGTAGTGGGTTCTGGCAGGGAAGGGGCATCGGTAATGAGCTCGGTTTCTGCAAGTGCGATACGGCCGACGTCTAAACCGACGAAAGAAGAGCCCAGCTGCTCAAGCGTGCGGGTAAACCTCAAGCTGATTCCGATGATCGCAATTGTTTCTAGTGGCGATAGGGCGCCTTCAACGGCAAGATCCGCGGAGACCATAATGAGAGCCACGATGAAGATCTGCACTACTATGCCGTTGAGTAGCAAAGCTAATGTGGATACCCATAGCTCGCGTATCCGTGCTTTATGATCGATTTCTAGTGCTTGCTCAAGCGGCGCAAACCCTTGTGATTTTCCCGCCGCGCGCAAGGCCGGCTGGCGGTTAGCAAATTCTACGATGCGCTGGGAGAGCTCTTTACTCGGCCCGAGTGCGCGGTTCGATGCTTTCTCACGAATCCATGCAGCCAACTGCATCACCACGAGCGCCAATGGTGCGATGATTAGAAAGACCAATCCCAACCGCGGATTCCAGAAACACGCTCCAACCAACAGGGTCATAAGTGCTGCACCATCGCGGTACACCATGCCTTGAGTATGTGCAAGAGTCTCGGCCGCCACCATAAAACGATCTGAGACGAGACGAGATAGCCCGCCGGTATTAGCCGGTATGAACCAGCCGAGCGGTAGCGTTGCCAATTTATCGCCCACAGTCGTGTGCGCGGTTCGGATGAAATCCAAGGCCGTGTGGTAAGAGGCCATGGTTGCGAAAAATCGTAGCGCAAAAGCTACGAGCGCAATTGCCAAAAGCGTCCACATCCATGGTGCGATCGTCGTATCCCCATCGAGTGCCTTTGTAAGTGGCACGAGCGTGAGAACGGCGAGGCCGTCAAGCACGCCAACGATAAGCGATAGACAAGCATGCCTTTTATTGAGCTTATGACCTACAGGACTTTGCAGCTTTTTGACACTGCGAGTAAGTAACGGATCACGAAGCCGCGAACTAGCAGGCGTGGTGGCATTAGACATGAGAATTATCCTTCACAGGCTTGAGGCGGATTATTTGGTCTGCGCCTTGGATTGACTCCGGTTTGTGGGCTATGACCAAGACGGTCTTGTCTCTTACGAGTGTGGCCAGAGCCGCTTGAATTTCTGCTTCACAGTCAGGATCAGTTGCCGCAGTAGCTTCATCCAGGATCAATATTGGGGCATTGGTAATAATTGCCCGGGCAATAGAAATGCGTTGCTGTTGTCCACCGGATAAAGAGATGTTCTCACCAACAACGGTGTCGAGCCCAGCCGGTAAAGCGCGAATATCAGCAGCTATGTGTGCGGCCTCTGCTGCTTGCCAGATCTCTTCATCGCGAGCTTCTGGGCGTGCAAGGCGAATGTTTTCCCGAATACTCATGCGCAGTAAGTGAGGATCTTGTAAGACGAAAGCCACAGTGCGGTACAAACTGTCGAAAGTGAGATCACGGATATCCACGTTGTTGATAGTGATTGTGCCCGAATCTGGATCCTGGAAACGCGCCAGCATCGTTGCTGCTGTGGATTTGCCAGACCCGGAGGGGCCAATCAATGCCGTGACAGTGCCTGCGTTTAGTTGCGCAGAAAAGTCTTGGAGGACTGGTGTGTCTGGGGCGTAGCTAAAGCTGACCTTGTGGAATTCCACCGCCATGTCTTGACTACTGGCATCGAGGCTCTTTGAACCTTCTTTCACATGGGAAATTGTCATGACTTCATCAAGGCGCAACGCCGCATTGCCAGCGAGCTGGTAAGACCACATCATTCGGCCGACGGTTTGAATCGTGCCCGGGATCACCAGTGCAATCAACGTTGTTGCGATGACTTCAGCGACCGTGACATAGCCACCAGCTATCAGCAGGGAACCGACTCCTACATTGATAAGGATGAGGACAGGAACCGCCACCACGGATTCTGAAATTGCGCTAACGCGAAGAAGCGGACGTACCCACTCGTAATAGAAGTCAGCGAATTGTTTAGCAGCTTCGCGGTACCGAGCGTGGGCTTTGCCAACGGTGCCGAAAGCCTTGACGACGGAAATACCTTCGGAGAACTCCACTGCAGTGGCAGAAACCTCTCCAAGATAATCGTCCATTTCCGCAGTTTTTGTGCCCATATC
This sequence comes from Corynebacterium sp. KPL2850, assembly GCF_040225855.1. NCBI lineage: Bacteria > Bacillati > Actinomycetota > Actinomycetes > Mycobacteriales > Corynebacteriaceae > Corynebacterium > Corynebacterium sp. KPL2850. Next base: position 39,437 of record NZ_JBEHFV010000022.1, on the reverse strand, counting down.
TTTCATTGAATACGCCTGGATTGCTAGGAAAATGGGCACAGTGGCAATAGAAAGTAGGCCAAGGCGCCAATCCAAGATAGAGGCATAAACTAGAAGCGCAAGAGGCGTGAAGATTGCGGCAACTTGCTCTACAGGAGCATGGGCTGTCAGGGTGTGCAGAGTTAGCGTATCGTCCTCGACTGCTTTGCGGACTTTGCCGGAATTAGTCTGGCTAAACCACGAGAGTGGTGCTTTCGCAATAGCGGTAATAATTCGGCGCCGGTTAATCCCCACCAGTTTTGCATCAGCGAAGTGGGTGATCGTAAGGGCAAGGAAATAGAAGAATAGCTGGCCCAAAAATGCTGCAAGGAGCCATTTCACAATGGACGCGATGTCATCAGTATTGCCGTCGATTAGAGCATTTCCCAGTGCCACCAACGCGACGTAGGGTGCTACGGCGAGTACCGAGGATATAAGCGCGAGAAACTGTGCGAAGTAGATGGTTATTTGTACTGGGGCCAGTAGCTTTTTTAGAGCAACCTGGCCGGCTTTTTGTTTTGCGCGAGCCTCTTCTTCCGGTGACGCACCGTGTGATTCTGGTGCGTGGGTTCCGCTTGATTCTGTGGAACTTTGTTTTACCTCAGACATTTCTTTCTCGATTCTTATTGATTTCCGTCATATCGATGATTCTGGTGACTGATTCTTGGATGAATTCGTGGTCATGGGTGATAACGATGACCACTGCGCCGCTTGCTGCAAGAGATCGAAGCAGCGCAGAGATGGATTGCAGTTGGCGCCAGCCCACTCCAGAGGTAGGTTCATCGAAGATGTAGACCTCTGCTTGCTCGGCTTGGGCTGAAGCTATGGCTAAGCGTTGCCGTTGCCCACCGGACAGAGACTGCGGATGCCGTTGGGCCATCTTTTCCAGATCGAGGCGATGGAGAATCTCGTTGACATCGATGTGGTCCCGCTTCTTCTTTGCCAGTCCGAGCGTGACCTCTTCTTCGGTGGTGGCAGCGAATAGCTGGCGGCCAACGTCCTGCATCACCATGTACGCGCTACGCCTCCGAGCTGTTGCTCCTACGCGTTTGCTGTTCAAACGGAGGCTACCGCCGCGTTTGGGAGAAGCAAGACCACAAATGATCCTGGCGAGGGTGGTTTTGCCAACACCGTTGGACCCGATTAAGGCGGTGACTTCGCCGCTGGAGAAAAATGCGTGGTCAATGTTTAGCACCTCATGCGTGCCGTAAGAAAAACGGATATTGCTTAACTCGAGTCCGCTCCGCTGGGGATCGGCGTTTTCGGGCGTGGGTGGTGCCGGCACGCTCGCGGGCAGGGGAACGTGGTGTAAGCTGCGTAGCCCCAATTGTTTGCGTTCGGGTTCGTCTAAGGCATAAAACTCTTGCGCGTGGAAACTCCGCGTTATTTTTCCCTGAGTCAAGTAAATAACTTGGTCAGCGATATCTTTTAAGAAAAAGAGGCGGTGATCAGCGATAATGATCGTTGTGCCTAATTCCTTCAAGCGGTGTAGTACGCGTGCAAGAATATCGATGCTTTCCATGGAGAGGTTGGACGTGGGTTCATCGAGAAGCACGAGACTGCCCGGGGACACAAGCGCGCATGCGCATGCCACGGTTTGTAGCTGTCCACCGGATAATTCTTTGAATCGCCGGCCCCGAAGATCGTTAATGCCTAGTCGCTCGACCGCTGATTGAATCCTAGATTCAATTTCTGTGGGATCCATACCAAGGTTTTCTAGCCCGAAGGCTAATTCTGCATTGACGCTTTCAGTGAAAAACTGCGTCCGTGGATTCTGGAATACTGAGGCGCTGAACTCGATGGTGCGGGAGAGCGGTTCTTCTGCAGGGTTAAAAGCCTGGTCATCCTTTGTAATAGTGATGGTGCCTAGTAGCTCTCCTGGATTGAAATGGGGGATGAGTCCGTTGATCAACTTGAGCACCGTGGACTTTCCCGATCCGGAATCACCGGTAATCAGTAGGCACTGTCCTGGAGAGACAGAAAAAGACACATCAGATACACCTTGAATGCCTGGCCGAGCGCCCAATGGATATGTAAAAGATACTTCGTGGGCGTTTACACTGGTGGCGACACTGTGTTCGATCATGCGGACACCTCCGTGGGAAGCCAGACAGAGGCAACAACGAGGCCCAACCCAGCTAATGCAGTTGCATCGACAAGCTTGAAGGAAAGATCGGCGGTGGTGGTTGGGCGTGTGGGTCCTCCCAATCCGCGGACAAGAGCAGAGGCAGCGAGCTCATCACCAGCGCGGACGACGGCGCCTAACAAGGGGATGATCAGCATCGCGGACGATTGTGTGGGCTGTGTAAACCAGCTTTTCGCTCCAGGCTGGAGACCCCGAAGGACCATGGCATCGCGGATGGCTTTGGCTTCTGCCACGATGATCGGCAAAACGCGCAGGAATACCGCCGGTGGAATGGTGGCCCAGCCTGGTAAACGCAGGTCCCGCAGTGCTGAGGTCAACGTGGATGGTGTGAGAGTGAGCAAGCCGAATGCGCCGATGGACATGCTGATGACGAAACGGCTTAGCCACGAAAAAATTGCCGCCGAAAAAGCGAAAAATGTGGAGCCAGGAAGCTGTAATAGGCCCCAATACCCTGAATAGGATAATGCAAAAGCACACAGGCAAATAAGACCATAGTGTGGCTTTACTGTAGCTAGTGCGATGGAGCTAAAGGCGATAGAAATCAGGAGTGTCGGTAGGTGGCCGTGGCTGAGAGCTACCGCATTGATTACTAGAACAGAAAGCAGCACGGTCCGTGGATCGATCGAAGATCGACGAAGCACGCCCTGTTTTTGCAGGCTCACAGGAGACCAGCGCTTTCAAAGTGTTTGCGGCTGACGCGAACTCCGACCTTTCCTCCGATAAAGCCAACGATGAGCGCACAAATGGCCAGTACTCCAATGGTCCATGGCTGGAAGATTTCCGACATAGCATCGGCGTATTCTTGGCCCATTTGGTCTGCGATATCGACGTAGTATGAGTCCGTATCCAGAATTAGCGGGATAAAAGGCAAAGAAACCCAGGCACAGAAGACGCCATAGGCAATAGGGAAGGACTTGGCAATCCCGAGTCGGCTTTTTGTGATAATCAAATCCGCGATAAACCCAAGAATTATGCTTCCCAGCAAGGTCCAGAAGTAGTGCCCGGTGAGCATGAAGGCTAATCCATTAATACCGCCGACAAGGGTGAAAGCGCCCATTTTGGGCGTGCGGGCGGCATAAAGTGCTAGCACGATTCCATTTGCAATTGCCGCGATGAACCAGCCAATGAACATGAATTGTGGTCCTGCGAATCCGACCATCCCGGTTACAAAGGTGATTACAAAGTAAAGTGCAGCAAAGATGCCAGCGTTGATGAGATCTCTGGTGTTTAAACGTGCTGTCGACCCACTGGATGAGCTTGTAGTCCGTGCGGGCGTAGAGGACTGTTGGGTCATGGTAAACCTCGATTCATGAACAGTAGTGAAAGTAAGGCTTACCTAAAACATATAATACTTTTTAAAAGGTATTTCTAGACTGATCTCAAGATTCACCCTTAATGGTGGCGAATGCAGATAAGCGGTTATTTTATGGATCATAAAATAACTACTTATCGACATGAGGAAACTAAGGTGTACCGCCTCTGCATGCTTGGACCGAATGAAATCAGACAGCAAACGGATCGTTATCGGGATTGCTGTTGACGATGAGCTCAATATGGTTGGTCACTGAGAGTGCTGTTTCTTCACCGAAGAAGTAAGTAATGAAAGCCACCGCCATATCAATTCCTGCCGCCACACCGGATGATGTCCAGAGATTGCCGTCGTGGACCCATCGAGCTTGCTTTTTCCATTCAATTTTCTGGCCGTGCGTTCTAACCCAGTCGAACGCGTTCTTATTTGTGGTAGCGGTGTGGTTTTCTAAAAGGCCCGCGGCGGCGAGTAATGCTGACCCAGTACAAACTGAGGTGATGATGTCCGCCGAGCTTGCAAGGGCGGTTAGCTGGCGGAGGAATTCTGGATCTTGAACAAGTGAGCGTGTACCGCGTCCTCCTGGCACGAGCAGAGTATCTCCAGAGAAAGATTCAAAACGCATTGTCGGAACTATGCGTACCCCTTGAGCGCTGCTTACCGGACTGTCATGTTTTGACAGATAGTTGACTTCAAGGCCTGGTGTATTTGCGAGTACTTCTGCGGGGCCAAAAACATCGAGTAACTCGAACCCATCAAAAAGTACGATGCCAATGTTGTGCGGACGCGTCTGGCTCATGACTAAACCGTATCAAAACCGATTTTGACGACCTTAGTGTTTTGGTACGCGGGGTCAATAAGCAGAAGCGTGAAAAAATTTACCCCTCTGATGCAGGTCAGAGGGGTACACATTGGTGCCCCAGAGAAGATTCGAACTTCCGACACCGGCTTTAGGAGAGCCGTGCTCTATCCCCTGAGCTACTGGGGCGGGGATGTTGCTTATGCAACTCGGATCATCATAGCAGTGGGGCGCGAGTGCGCCCCAAAAGGCTGCGTGCGCGGCCATTTGTATAGGTCCGGCCAGCAGCCTTAGCTATGAGGTTTAGGCGCCTGCCAGCTCTTCCTGCTTATTGCGCACGGAGGATGCGGGCGGGTTGGTCTCGTGGGTGCCGTCGGAGTACAAGACGGTGGGGATGATGCGGTTGCCGTCGTTGACGGACTTGATCCACTCGTTGATGTCGTCAGTGTTATCGCCCTCTACGTCCACGAGCTCGTATGGGGTTTCGGTGCGGTCCAAGTTCTTGATGAGCTTGGCGCAAAATGGGCACCAGTCGGCGTAGAAGATGGTGACATCGGCGTTGGTTTCGGGTGCTTGTACAGTCATTATGCTGCGTCCTCTCTATCGTAAGTTAAAAAGCGGTACTTCATGGGTAGCTCGCTGGCCGGCTGCTCGGGAAGCTCTAAATGCCCCGTGTCAGAGGTAAGCCAATCCGTGCTGTAGGCCAAGCCGAACGTATCGGGGATATCCGGGGCAAAGACAGCGTCAGTGCCATAGATATCGCCGATGTTTACTCCCATGAGAGTGACCTCGATGCGGTCTACCTGGTCCAAGGCGGCGGTGTAGATTTGGCCGCCGCCGATGACCCAGGCATCGGCAAGCGCGGGCATCGTTCTGCCCACCGTAGCACCAGTTGACCACGTGCCGGGTGCGCGCGAGGAGAGCACGTAATTGTCCCGGCCGGGCAGGGGACGGAACTTGGGGTTGAGGGACTCCCAGGTCTTGCGGCCCATGATGACCGGCGCGCCCATGGTGACGTCCTTGAAGTGCTTGAGATCCTCCGGCACGTGCCAAGGCATCTGGGCGCCATCGCCGATGATGCCGTCCAGGGACTGCGCCCAGATCGCGCCGAGCATTAGACCGACACCTGCGCCTTGATGGCCGGGTGCGGGTCGTAGCCTTGTACCTCAAAATCGGCGAAGTCATAGGAGAAGAGGTCCTTCGCCTTGTTGAGTTTAAGCTGCGGGTACTCGCGCGGCTCGCGGGAAAGTTGCTGCTGTACCTGCTCCACGTGGTTGTTATAGATATGGCAATCGCCGCCGGTCCAGATGAGATCGCCCACCTTGAGGCCGGCCTGCTGGGCAAACATGTGGGTCAGCGCCGCATAAGAAGCGATATTGAAGGGCACGCCCAGGAACATATCCGCCGAACGTTGGTAGACCTGCAGCGACAGCGTGTCATTGGCCACGTAGAGCTGGAAGAGCAGGTGGCAGGGCATAAGCGCCATCTGGTCGAGCTCCGATACATTCCACGCGGAGACCAGGTTGCGGCGCGAGTCCGGGTTATTCTTCAGAGTATCGAGCGCCTGCTGAATTTGGTCGATGTGGCTCCCATCCGGGGTGGGCCAGGAACGCCACTGCACGCCATAGACTGGGCCCAAATCGCCGTTCTCATCGGCCCACTCGTTCCAGATGCGCACGTTATTATCCTGCAGGAATTTCACATTGGAATCACCGCGCAGGAACCACAGCAGCTCGCCGATGATCCCGCGAAAGTAGACCTTCTTCGTGGTCAGCAACGGGAAGGATTCCGCAAGGTTATAGCGCAGCTGCGCGCCGAAAATGGAGCGCGTGCCGGTGCCGGTGCGATCGCCTTTGGCCGTGCCTTCTTCGAGGACGCGGCGGAGGAGATCCTCATACGGGGTTTTGATAGTGGCACTAGAGGCGGTGGACGTATCACTCATGGTGCCCCAGTGTAGAACGTTAGAAAGCCATGGGGATAGTTGAAATTTTTATTTCCTGTCGGCGCTGGTAGAGGGGCTGCTTGCTCGAAGTGTTTCTCGCAGTGCCTGCTCGATCGGGGTGGCTTCCCACTGGACGCCAGCACCACTCAAGATGGAGGGACGCTCCCACAGATAGCGCATCTCCAAAAGACCACGAAGGTCGGAATTAAAGAGCCCGCCAAGCTTGAGCATCCACGGACGCAGCGTTATGGGTGAGTGTCGACAGCCTGCGAGGTATGCGAACTCCGCCTGGGTAATTGCAGGGGCGCAGGGTACGGAAATGATAGGTGGGCTGGTGGGGTCAAGGAGGGCATCGGCAAGCGCGCGGCCAAAGTCCGGAAGGTAGGTAACCGAATGCTTGGTATGCGCGTTGAAGAGTGCGAGGGGAACGCGCTTGCCGATGATCAGTTGGTGATACACGCACCCCGGGCCAGAATCCGGGCCAAATAGATCTGCGGCCACCACCGATACGGTGCGGGCAGGTGAAGCGAGGCGGGTATTGATGAGCGCAGCGCGCACGCCGGGTTTTCCTTGTCTGGATGTGGTTAAAGGGGTACCGGGTGAAAACGATTTGTAGCTCGGATCGAATCCGTAGATGGATTCTGGAAAGACGATGGGGATGGCGCGTTCGGCGGCGATGCGGAGGGCTGTGTCCTCAGCGGGGATTAGGAGCGTGCGCCATGCCTCGGCGGTATAAGCGGCGTGGATGCAGTGGACAATGCCGTCGACGTCTGCGGGATAGGACTCTTTTTGGGTGGCATCGCCGGTGATGTGCTGTACGTATGGGCCTAGGTCGAGCACTGAGCCATGGCGGCTCATGATGATGCATTCATGGCCCCGGGAGGTGAGTTCGCGGGTAACCGCACGGCCAACGGGCCCGGCGCCAGTGATGAGAAATTTCATTATGCGGAGTCCTATTCATATTAGTGACTGGTGCTCTCTAAAAATATAGGGCGGGGCCACTGAAAGCAAGAGCAGTGCTCTCTTTTGTGAGTTGCTATAGTTTGCTCATGGCACAAACCCCACGCGAGCGCGCCCGAGAGCAGACGATGACCCGCATCATCGAGCTGGGGCGGCAGCAACTAGCTAGTGGTGGTGTAGAGGCGCTGAACCTACGGGCCATAGCCCGTGAGCTAGGAATCGTCCCTTCTGGTATTTACCGCTACGTCCCGGATAGGGCGAGCCTTATTACTCTCCTCATCGTTGATGCTTTTGACTCCCTAGATGGGGCTGTGGCGCGCCACGATGATCCGAGTGTGCAACCGCGTGAGCGATTCATTGGCCTCGTAGGTGCGATGAGGCAGTGGGCCCTTGAATTTCCGCAACGGTGGGGCCTGATTTATGGCACCCCGATTGTGGGCTATCAAGCGCCAACCGCCGAGACGATAGCAGCGGGCACCAAAGTGAGCCGTCGCCTCGCCTCCTTGCTTGAGCAGTCCACGGTAGTGCCGCTGAGGCAGCGCTCGCCCCACCTGGATGCGGATATGGAGGCAGCCGCGAAAGATATGGGCTCCGATCTCAGCGCGGACGCCATGGAAATGGCGCTGGAGGCCTGGGTGAGGATCATCGGGCTGATTAACGCCGAGGTTTTCGGCTACCTAGGGCGCGATACGCTGAGCGAGTTCGCCGAGTTCCATGCCCGATCGGTAGCGCGGCTCACTGATGAGTTGGGGCTCTAAAAGCCGCCATTCTCCTCGGCAAAGGCCGCTGCGTGCTCCAGAATCTCATCTTTGAGCTCGGGGCGGCAGATGAGCAGATCGGGGATGAAGGTGTCCTCGTTATTGAAGGTGATGGGGCTGCCATCGAGGCGGGAGCAGTGCAGGCCGGCTGCCATGGCAACACCTACCGGGGCGGCCTGGTCCCATTCGTATTGGCCGCCGGCGTGAATATAACCGTCATAATCACCCAGCAGCACGTGCATGGCCTTGGCGCCGGCGGAGCCGACGCCCTCGGTTTCATAGCCCATCTTTTCCGCGATATAGCCGGCCACCTTGGGTGGGCGGTTGCGGGAGATGACGAATTTCTTGGATAGCGGGCCGGCGACGGCGCGCACATCGGAGGACTTGAAGGTCACGCCGTAATCTGGAAGGCCCACCGCGGCGTGGACCGGGGTGCCGTCCTCAATGAGCGCGATGTGCACCGCCCAGTCCTGGCGGCCGGTGGCAAATTCCTTGGTGCCGTCAAGCGGATCCACGATCCAGACGCGCTTCTTTTTTAGCCGGGCAAGGTCATCGGAGGCCTCTTCAGAAAGCACGCCATCGCCGGGCCGGTGCTGTTCTAATACGCGGGCGATCCATTCTTGGGCGGCGTCATCGCCGGCATCGCCAAGCGAAAGGCCCCGCAGCAGACCACCATTGCGTACGCCCTTTAAAATCTCGCCGCAGCCTTGGGCGAGCGAATTGGTCAGGCGGGAATCAGAAATCTCGACGGTCATGGTGCCCACATTACAACGGGGACTAGAGTGTGGTCATGCCAGAAAACATCCTCGAGCGCTTTCGCCCCCAAGTGGCGCAGTGGTTCCAGGACGTTTTTGCCGCTCCCACCGCGGTACAAGCCCAGGCTTGGGACAAGATTTCCCGCGGGGATCATGCCCTGATGGTTGCCCCCACCGGTTCTGGTAAGACGCTCGCGGCATTTTTATGGGCGCTAAACAACCTCGTGGAGCGCGAAGGACAACTGGCCCTGCCGGTAGGAAACACCGCAGGCTCCGCAACGGGCGTGCGGGTGCTGTATATATCGCCGCTCAAGGCGCTCGGCGTGGATGTGGAAAATAACCTGCGGGCGCCGCTGACCGGCATTGCCCGGACCGCGGAAAAGCTGGGGCTGGAGGCGCCGAATATTTCCGTGGGCGTGCGCTCGGGCGATACACCCTCAGCAGAGCGCTCCCGGCAGGTGCGCAAGCCACCGGATATCCTCATTACCACCCCGGAATCGGCGTATTTGATGCTGACCTCAAAGGCGGCGGGGATTTTGAAAACCGTCGATACCGTCATCATCGATGAAATCCACGCGCTGGCCGGCACCAAACGCGGCGCCCACCTCGCCCTGACGCTGGAGCGCCTACAAGAAATTGCGGGCGACTTTCAGCGCATCGGGCTTTCTGCCACGGTGCGCCCGCTTTCGGCCGTCTCGGATTTCTTAGGCGGCAATCGCCCGGTGGAAATCGTGGCGCCGGAGGCCCACAAGAAGTGGGACCTGGACGTGCGCGTGCCGGTAGAGGATATGTCGGATCTTCCCACGCCGGAGGCGGGCTCGACCATCGGGGAGCTCACCGTCGATGATGCCATCGGCATTACCAGCGGGCCGGAAGGCAGCGGGGATGGCATGGAGGATTTCGGCGGGGAAGAAGACACCGCGCTGCCCACCGCGAACTCCATCTGGCCGTTTATTACCCAAGACCTCTACGCGGACATCATGGCGCATCGCTCCACGCTGGTCTTTGTGAACTCGCGGCGCAGTGCCGAGCGCCTGACCAGCCGCCTCAACGAGTTATACGCGCAGGAATATGACCCGGATTCGCTCTCGCCGGAAACCCGGCGCGATCCCGCCCAGCTGATGGCGCATTCGCACGTTGCGGGCAAGGCACCGGCGGTTATCGCGCGGGCGCACCACGGCTCGGTGTCCAAGGACGAGCGCGCCATGACGGAAACGATGCTAAAGGAAGGCACACTGAAGGCCGTGGTGGCCACGAGCTCTCTGGAGCTGGGCATCGACATGGGCGCGGTGGATTTGGTGGTACAGGTGGAATCACCGCCCTCGGTGGCCTCGGGCCTGCAGCGCGTGGGCCGCGCCGGGCACCATGTGGGAGCGGTATCGCACGGCGCGTTTTATCCCAAGCACCGCGCGGACCTGGTGCAATCCACGCTGACGGTTGCGCGCATGCGCGGCGGCATGATTGAGAAGATGCATACCCCGCGCAACCCGCTGGACGTGCTCGCGCAGCAGACCGTGGCGGCGGTGGCCGCAGCGGGCGAGGAGGGCTTAAGCGCGGATGACTGGTATGACATCGTCAAGCGCAGCCATCCTTACCGCGAACTGGCCCGCGAGGTCTATGATTCCGTGATCGATCTGGTCAGCGGCGTCTACCCGTCCACGGATTTTGCGGAACTGAAACCCCGCGTGGTGTATGACCGCGTATCCGGGGTGATGACCCCGCGGCCGGGGGCGCAGCGCGTGGCCGTGACCAGTGGTGGCACCATCCCGGATAGGGGAATGTTTGGCGTCTTTCTCTACAGCGGTGGGGAGTCTGGGAAGGCCCCGCGCCGGGTGGGCGAGCTTGATGAGGAGATGGTCTACGAATCTCGCGTGGGCGATGTCTTTACCCTGGGCGCGACCAGCTGGCGCATCGAGGAGATTACACGCGATCAGGTCCTGGTCACGCCCGCGCCGGGGCATACGGGCCGGCTACCATTTTGGAATGGCGATGGCGCCGGGCGCCCCTATGAGCTGGGCCAGGCCTTGGGCGAGTACCGCCGCGAGGTAAATACGGACCCGAGCATTATCGCGGACGCCGACGACAATGCCCGCAGTAATATCTTGTCCTACCTGCGCGAGCAGCAGGAGGCCACCGGCATTATTCCGGATGAAAAGACGCTCGTGCTCGAGCGCTTCAAGGATGAGTTGGGGGACTGGCGCGTGGTGCTGCACACGCCCTTTGGCCGGCCGGTTAATTCCGCCTGGGCCCTGGCAGTGGGCGCGCGCGTGGGGGAGCGCACCGGCATGGACCCGCAGGCGGTGGCCGGCGATGATGGCATCGTGCTGCGCCTGCCCGAGGGCGAGGCCGATCCCGATGGCACGATTTTTGCCTTCGACGCCGACGATATTGCCGATGTCGTGGCCGAGCAGGTGGGCAATTCCGCCCTCTTTGCCTCCCGCTTCCGCGAATGCGCGGCCCGCGCGCTGCTTTTGCCCCGCCGTAATCCCGGCAAGCGCGCCCCGCTGTGGCAGCAGCGCCAGCGCGCCGAGCAGCTTTTGGATGTTGCCCGTAAGTACCCATCCTTTCCCATCATTTTGGAAACGGTGCGCGAGTGCGTGCAGGACGTCTATGATGTGCCGGCGCTGCAGGAGGTCATGCGCGATCTGGGGCACCGCCGCGTGCGCATCGCAGAGGTCACCACGGATCAGCCTTCGCCCTTTGCCTCTTCGCTGCTGTTTAATTACACCGGCGCCTTCATGCACGAGGGCGATTCCCCGCTGGCGGAAAAGCGGGCGGCGGCGCTCGCCCTTGATCCGGCGCTTTTGGCCAAGCTGCTCGGCACGGTGGAGCTGCGCGAGCTCTTGGATCCCGCGATCATCGATGAGGTCCATACCCAGCTGCAGCGCACCGCACCCTCGCGCCGGGCGCGCACCACCGAGGAAGTCGCGGATCTCCTGCGCGTGCTGGGCCCCATCCCGGTCGAAGAGCTGGGCGAGCATACGGATGTTCCCCTGGCCGCCCTGGATAGCCTGGGCTCGCGGATTATGCGGGTGCGCATCGGCGGGCGCGAGCACCTTGCCCAGTCCCAGGATGCGGCGCTGCTTCGCGATGCCCTCGGTATCCCCATTCCTCCCGGCATCCCCGCCCAGGTCGCCACGCTTGCCGATGCCCTCCCACAGCTCATCAGCCGCTGGGCGCGCACCCGCGGCCCGTTCGTGCTCGCGGACCTAACCGCTGCCTTCGGCATTTCCGTATCCGCAGCACACACCACCCTGGCCGGACTCGATTCGATTGTGGAGGGCCACTACCGGCAGGGCATCGATGAGCAAGAGTACTGCGCCGCCGAGGTGCTAAAGACCATTCGCTCGCGCTCGCTCGCAGCCGCGCGTGCGGATACCGAGCCGGTCTCTGGCGCCGCCTTCGCCCGCTTCCTCCCAGAATGGCACGGTATTGCGCCCGCCGGGAAGCGGCCGGCACTGCGCGGTGCCGATGGAGTATTTTCTGCTATCGAGCAGCTCGCCGGGGTGCGCCTGCCGGCCTCTGCCTGGGAATCCATCATTCTGCCCGCCCGCGTGGGGGATTATTCGCCCCGCATGCTGGATGAACTGACCGCCAATGGTGAGGTGATGATCCTCGGCGCCGGAAAGGCCGGGGCAGCCGACCCGTGGGTGATGCTGCTGCCTACCGATTACGCCGCCCAGCTCGCCCCCGAAACCGATCCGGAGGGCGTAAGCATGCTGCAGCGCGCCATTTTAGGCGTGCTCGAGCGCGGTGGCGGCTTCCTCTTTTCCGATATCGCCGCCGAGGTCCCCGGTACCGCCGAAGAGACTCGCGAGGCCCTCTGGGGGCTGGTGGAAATGGGCCTGGCCAGCCCGGATTCCTTCGCGCCCATCCGCACGCGCTTATCGTCAGGCGGGCGAGGGGCTTCCCGCGCTGGCCGCGGCTCTACCGCCCACCGCTCCAAGCGGCGCCCCACGCGCTCGCGGCTGCGCATGGGACGCACCTCGTTCGCCCAGACCCAGAACGCCTCTGGCGGTACCGGCCAGACCCCGCCCGATATGCTCGGCCGGTGGTCGCTGGCTGTGCCCGCCGCCCAAGATGCCACCTCGCGGTCCGTGGCGCACGGCGAGGCCTGGCTGGATCGCTACGGCGTGGTCACCCGCGGCTCCGTGGTGGCTGAGGACGTCCTCGGTGGCTTCGCGCTGGCCTATAAGGTGCTTTCCGGCTTTGAGGAATCCGGCAAGGCCATGCGCGGCTATGTCATTGAGGATCTCGGCGCCGCGCAATTTTCCACCCCGGCTATTATCGATCGCCTCCGCGGCCTGGCGGATTCCCCCGATGTCACCGGCTGGCCGTCTGGCACCACCGATCCAGAAACCTTCGTGCTCGCCGCCGTGGATCCCGCTAACCCCTACGGCGCGGCGTTACCCTGGCCGCAGCGCGACGATGCCGATGGCAAAGCCACCGGCGGGCCGGCCCGCTCCGCCGGGGCACTGGTCGTGCTGTGCGATGGCCTCCCCATCGCCCACCTCACCCGCGGCGGCAAGACCTTGACCACGTTCATCGACGCCCTGCCCGATGGAATTGAGACCACCGACGTCTACGCCCGCCTCCTGTCCTCGCTCGTAGAACTCATCGCCGCCGGGCACATGTCGCCGCTGGTGATTGAGAAGTGCAATGGCAACCCCATCCACCACACCTCAGCGGCTAATATCCTGCGCTCGCTCGGGGCAGGCATTACCCCAAAGGGCATACGCATTGCCGGGCAGGCTGCGCCGCCGCGCGTTCCGCGCCGCGGGGCGCGGGACGGCTCACCGGACGACTCGCGGGGTAACTCACGTGATGGCTCGAGCGGTGGCCTGCGCGGCGGCGGTCTGCGCGGCGGCAGGCGTGCCTCCGAAGCTATCGAGGAGCTCAGCTTCGACGATCCACCTCCGCCCCCGCCACCCCGCAGTTCCGGTGGCTTCCGCCCGCGCGGCGGGTACCGTCGCTAGCGCCACCTGCCTGCAGGTGTATTTTGGTGGGGCCACTGTGTCTGAGTCCGACGGAAGGAGGCCATTCCCATGCCCGAAGGCGATTCCGTCCTACAACTTTCGCGCCGCCTGCAGTTTATGGCCGGGCGCGAGGTCACCGGCTGTTCCGTCCGCGTGCCGCAGCACGCTACCGTTAACCTCACCGGCACCATCTGTGAGCGCGTGTGGCCCTATGGCAAGCACCTCTTCATGCAATTCGACCAGACCATCGTGCATACCCACCTAAAGATGGAGGGCACCTGGGCCATCCACTACGCCGGCGACCGCTGGCGCAAGCCCGGCCATAGCGCGCGCATCGTGCTGCAATTAGCCCATTCACCGCGCGATATTGAACTCGTGGGCCACTGGTTGGGTTTTGTCGATATCTTCGACGCAGATCAGTACTTTAGCCGCATCGCGCACCTTGGCCCAGATATCTTGGACCCCGACTGGGACCGCGAGGAGGCGCTGCGCCGTTTACGCGCGCGACCCGATCGGAGCATCGGCACGGCGCTTTTGGACCAGAAGGTCGTTGCGGGCATTGGCAATGAATACCGCGCCGAAATCTGCTTCCTCGCCGGCGTTCACCCGGCCACACCGGTGGCAGAGGTGGATGTGGAACAGGTAGTGGACATCGGCAAGCGCATCATGTGGGCCAACCGCAACTCGCCCATTCGCGTGACTACAGGAGTGCGCCGCGCCGGGGAGACTACCTATGTTTTTGGGCGCAATCGCAAGCGCTGTCGGCGTTGCGGCACCATCATCCAGAAGGATTCCCTGGGCGGCGTTGACCGCGGTGGGGACGAGGGCGAATTAGAGCGCATCATCTGGTTCTGCCCGCACTGCCAGCCGCTCTAAGGTTCCTTTACGCTTTTCGCGCTAAGCTGGTGGGCATGCGATCACTACTAAATCTTGTATTTAATATCATCTGGCTACTCTCCGGCGGCATCGTTCTTGCGCTGGGTTACTTCCTCTTCGGCATCATCGCCTGTATCTTCATCGTGACGATTCCGGCGGGCGTGGCCTCGTTCCGCATGGGCCAGTTCGCGCTGTGGCCGTTCGGCCGCTCCGTGGTTGAGCCCCGCAAGGGCACCGGCGGGATGTCTGGCATCTCTAATGTCATTTGGTTCGTTATCGCTGGCCTGTGGCTATCCATTGGCCACGTCGTTACCGCGGTTATCCAGGCGATTACCATCATCGGTATCCCCGTTGCCTGGGCCAACCTCAAGATGATCCCAGTGACCTGCTTCCCCTTCGGCCGCAAGGTCGTTAGCTCGAAGAATATCCCGTCCGGCTGGCAGCCCATGGTGAAGCTGTAAATTCACCTAGCCTGAGAGCGCCTGGCCCGAAGTGACATGTTGCTTCGCGGCTGGGCGCTTTAGTGATCTGTGGCGCTTAGGCACGAAAATGTCCAAAACAACCGCATTTGTCTGAATTTGAGGGCCGATTTTTCAAGAACGCGGTTGTTTTGGACACTTTTACGTGCCCGAGGCGCATGACCCGGGCACGGGCCGGAGCTAACGGTTGGCGCGATACCAGCCGATGAGCTTATCGGTGGACTGGTCGCCGGAATCTACCTCTTGGCTGCCGGAGACGGCGGGGGCCAAGTCATTGGCCTGCTGCTTGCCCAGCTCCACGCCCCATTGGTCGAAGGAGTTGATATCCCAGATGATGCCTTGGGTAAAGACGATGTGCTCGTAGAGCGCGATGAGCGCGCCCAGGGTGGAGGGGGTAAGCTCCTCGGCCATAATCGTGGTGGTGGGGCGGTTGCCCGGCATGACCTTGTGCGGCACGAGGTCTTCCTCAACGCCTTCGGCAGCGATTTCTTCGGCCGTCTTGCCAAAGGCCAGCACCTTTGTTTGGGCGAAGAAATTGCCCATGAGCAGGTCATGCATCGAGCCGGTGCCGTCCGCGGTGGGGAAGTCCTCCTTGGGGCGGGCAAAGCCGATGAAGTCCGCTGGGATGAGGCGGGTGCCCTGATGCATGAGCTGGTAGAAGGCGTGCTGGCCGTTGGTGCCCGGCTCGCCCCAGTAAATCTCGCCGGTATTTCCAGTGGTCACCGCGGTGCCATCGCGGCGCACGGACTTGCCGTTGGATTCCATGGTCAGCTGTTGCAGGTAGGCCGGGAAGCGGCCGAGATCCTGCGAGTAGGGCAGAACGGCGTGGGTTTGGGCGCCGAAGAAATTGGTGTACCAGATGCCCAGCAAGCCCATGAGTACGGGCACATTGCGCTCTAGCGGGGTGGTGCGGAAGTGCTCATCCATGGCGTGGAAGCCTTCCAAAAAGCGCATGAAGTCCATCGGGCCAATGGTGCACATCAAGGACAGGCCAATGGCGGAATCGAGGGAGTAGCGCCCGCCCACCCAATTCCAGAACGGGAACATGTTGTCCGTATCGATGCCGAATTTCTCCACCTGCTCCGCATTGGTGGATACGGCCACGAAGTGCTTGGCTACGGCGGATTCATCGCCATTGAATTGTTCGATGAGCCAGCGGCGGGCCGCGTGGGCGTTGGTCAGGGTTTCCTGGGTGGTAAAGGTCTTGGAGGAGACGATAAAGAGGGTGGAGCCGGCATCGAGCCCGTCCAAGGTGGCGGCCATATCGGCGGGATCCACGTTGGAGACGAACTCCGCGGAAATGCCTGCCACCTCATAGGAGCGCAGGGCTTGTGCGGCCATGGCGGGGCCGAGGTCGGAACCCCCGATGCCGATATTGACCACCTTTTTAATGGTGTGGCCGGTATGCCCCAACCAGGAGCCAGAGCGCAGGGCGGTAGCGAAATCGCGCATGCGGCCCAGGACCTCGTGGACATCGGCGGCGACATCTTGGCCATCGACGTGCAAGTCATCTTCTACCGGCAGGCGCAGCGCGGTGTGCAGCACGGCGCGATCCTCGGTGTTGTTGAGGTGCTTTCCTGCAAACATGGCATCGCGACGGCCTTCCACATCGGCGGCGCGGGCTACCTCGACCAGGTGCTGGAGGACGTCTTCATCGATAAGGTTTTTGGATAAATCCACGTGCAGGCCGGCGGCGTCGAAGGTGTAGTTCTCGGCGCGGTTTGCGTCTGCGGCGAAGAGTTCGCGCAGGCGCATGTCCTGCTTATCTTCATAAACCTTGACCAGGTCTTTCCACTGGGACGATGCGGTGATATCCATGGCAATTGGCCTTTCTGGCGACGAGCGCATTGGCAATGTGTACCCCTCCCACCGTAGTCGAGAATGAGTGCCAACGGCACCGTGAGAAGTGTGGCTTTTAGAGCATGAGCGCGCCCGCCCAGCCGGCGATGAGAAGTGGGATATTGAAGTGGATAAAGGTGGGGATGACCGAGTCGCGGATGTGATCGTGTTGGCCATCGGCGCCGAGGCCGGCGGTGGGGCCGAGGGTGGAATCGGAGGCGGGGGAGCCGGCATCGCCAAGCGCGCCTGCCGTACCGATAAGCGCCACCGTGGCCGCGGGGCTAAAGCCGAGCGAGGCGCACAGGGGAACGTAGATAACGGAGATGATGGGCAGGGTGGAAAAGGACGAGCCGATGCCCATGGTGACCACCAGGCCGACCAAGAGCATGGCGCCTGCGGAGAGGAACTTATTGGTGCCAAAGAGGTTGGCGGTGGCATCGACAAGCGGGCCGACTTCCTCTGTCGCCGTCATGACAGAAGCAAAGCCCTGCGCGGTGATCATGATAAAGCCGATAAGGGCCATCATTTTCATGCCGTTGGTAAATACGTCATCGGCGTGCTTCCAATCCACCGCGCCGGAGATGAGCAAGATGCCCAGGCCGGTCAGGGCGCCGACGAGCAGGCCATCGGATTCGAAATCGAGCGCCTGCATGATGATTTGGACGGCGAAGGTGGCGATAATCGCCAGGATGGAAACCCAGATTTTATACCGCGAGGGCGTTTCCTGGTGCTCTTCGGCGGCAATGGGCCGATCCTCGTACTCGCGTGGGGCGCGGTAGCTGAAAAAGATGGCGATGAGCAGGCCGGCGAGCATGCCCAAGGCGGGGATGGCCATGACCTGCATAATATTGATTTCGGAGGTATCCAGGCCGGCCTCTTCGATATTGAATAGCAGGATATCGTTTAAATAGATGGACCCGAAGCCCACCGGAATGAACATGTAGGTGGTGATAAGGCCGAAGGTCAGGCACGTGGTGATAAGCCGGCGATCCAGCTTGAGCTTATTCATCACCGCCAAAAGCGGCGGGACGAGCAGCGGGATGAAGGCAATGTGGACGGGGATGAGGTTCTGGCTCATCACGGCCATGGCGATAAGGCCAATAACGAGCATCCACTTGGTGGTGGCCGCGGCCTTGGGATCTAATTCGCCGGTGCCGCCGAGCTTGGCGATGAGAAAGTTGGCCAGGATCTGCGGCAGTCCAGCGGAGGCAACACCCATCGCGAAGGCGCCCAAGAGGGCATAGCTTAAGGCAATCTTGGCGCCGCCACCGAGCCCGTCCTGGAAGGCGAGCATGGTGGCATCCAGGCCCATGCCGGATAGCAGGCCGCCGACGATTGCGCCGATGAAAAGCGCCACCACCACGTGCACGCGCAAGAGGGCGAGCGTGAGCATGACGATGACGGCGATGAGTACTGCGTTCATGCCCCGAAAGCGTACTGCATAGTATGGGCTAGCCCGTAATTAATCCGAGGGCTTGAGTGGTGGCCTTACCCCAAGCGGCCGCGACCCATGCGCAGTAGGGCAGAGGCGATGGTGGGGCCTTCCTCACCAAGCTCCGCGCGGAATTCATTGAGGATGGCGATCTCGCGGGTGTGTACCAAGCGCGTGCCGCCGGAGCTCATGCGGGTGCGGCCCACCGCGCGGGAGACCTCGGTGCGGCGCTTGACCGCATCCAAGATGATCTGATCCAGGCGGTTGATTTCCTCGCGATACTGCTGGATTTCCGCATCAGATAGGGGATCATCCGTGCCGGTGGGCATGCGGATATCCAAGCCATTGTTAACGATGGATTCATTATCTTCAGCGGTCATGGTCCCTTATTGTGCCACTTCGCCGTGTCATCGTGCTACTTGGTCAGGGTTTTGGAAAGCGCAGTGTATGCCGCAAGTACCGGCCATGTCCGGTGGGGCTAGTAGGTTGGTAGGCATTATGACGAATAACTCTCCATTTAGCCCAACTTCTACCCCGCGCGAACCCGCATCCGGCACTACCTCCCGCGGCGGCTTTTCCCCTAGCCAGCCCGAACAGCAGAACCCTTTTGGCAGCACGCCCAGGCCCGCGGAATCCGATCCTTTAACCCAAGGTTTGAACCCGCAGCAATTAGAGGCGGTCACCCATACCGGCAGGCCCCTGCTGATCGTCGCCGGCGCGGGTTCTGGCAAGACCGCGGTGCTTACCCGCCGCATCGCGTACCTCATGCGCCACCGCGGGGTAAACCCGTGGGAAATCCTCGCCATTACCTTTACCAATAAGGCCGCCGCGGAGATGAAGGAGCGCGTTGGCTCCCTAGTGGGACCGGTGGCCGAGCGCATGTGGGTATCCACCTTCCACTCCATCTGCGTGCGCATCCTGCGCCAGAACGCGCAGCTCGTGCCGGGCCTTAATACCAACTTCACCATTTATGATGGCGACGATGCCCGCCGACTTCTATCCATGATTGCCAAGGACATGCAGCTGGATCTGAAGAAATACACCCCGCGCGTGCTGGCGAACCAGATCTCCAACCACAAAAACGAACTCGTGGGCCCGGCCGAGGCGGCAGACAAGGCGCAGCAGACCAAGAATCCCTTTGAGACAACCGTGTCGGATGTCTACGCCGAGTACCAGCGCCGCCTGCGCGCGGCCAATGCGGTGGACTTCGACGACCTCATCGGGGAAGTAGTGCGCATCTTCACCGAGCACAAGCAGGTTGTGGAGTTTTATCGCCGGCGGTTTAAGCACGTGCTTATTGATGAGTATCAGGACACCAACCACGCCCAGTACGCGCTGGTAGCAGCGCTCGTGGGCAAGGGCGAGCTGGGGCCCGATGCCCCAGAGTTGTGCGTGGTGGGTGATTCCGATCAGTCCATTTATGCCTTCCGCGGCGCCACCATCCGCAATATCGAGGAATTCGAGCGCGACTACCCGCAGGCGCACACCATCTTATTGGAGCAGAACTATCGCTCCACGCAGACCATCTTGAACGCGGCTAATGCCGTGATTGCGAAAAACGAGAACCGCCGGGAGAAAAACCTGTGGACCGCGCATGGTGATGGCGAATCCATCGTGGGGTATGTGGCGGATAACGAACACGATGAAGCCCGTTTTATCGCCGCAGAGATCGACGCGCTGGCGGATAAGGGCCACAGCTATTCCGATATCGCCGTGATGTACCGGACCAATAATGCCTCCCGCGCTCTGGAGGATATCTTCATTCGCTCCGGCATCCCCTATAAGGTCGTGGGCGGGACACGTTTTTATGAACGCCGCGAAATCCGCGATATGGTGGCCTACCTGCGCATTATGGATAACCCCGACGATACGGTGAGCCTGCGCCGCATCATCAATGTTCCCAAGCGCGCCATCGGCGATAAGGCTCAGGGCCAGATTGCCCTGCACGCGGAAAACCAGGGGATAAGCTTTGGCAAGGCGCTTGCCGATGTCCCCCAGGGCGACGTCCCCGGCCTTGGCACCCGCGCCGTCAATGCCGTTACCAAATTCAACGACATGATGGACGGCATCCGCGCACAAATCCCAGGCATGCGCGATGAAGTGACCGGCCAGCCCGATTTGGGCGAATTGCTCACCGCCATCCTGGATGCCACCGGCTACAAGGCGGAGTTAGAAAATTCCAACGATCCGCAGGACGGCGCGCGTCTTGATAACCTCAATGAGCTGGTCTCCGTGGCCCGCGAATTTACCTCGGAGGCCGCCAACCAGATGGCCGCCGCTGGTGCGGATGCCGTCGATCCCAATGAGCTATTAGAAGAAGGCGAAGCCGCGCCGGGCTCGTTGCAAGCCTTTTTGGAGAAGGTCTCCCTAGTTGCGGATGCGGATCAGATTCCGGATTCTGAGACCGGGGTAGTAACCATGATGACCCTGCATACGGCGAAGGGCTTGGAGTTTCCCGTCGTCTTTGTCGCCGGTTGGGAGGACGGCCAATTCCCGCACATGCGCTCGCTGGGTAACCCGAAGGAATTGAGCGAAGAGCGCCGCCTGGCGTATGTGGGTATCACTCGCGCCCGCGAAAAGTTGTACCTCACGCGCGCCATCTTGCGCTCTGCGTGGGGCAATCCGGTAACCAATCCCGCCAGTCGCTTCCTCGCCGAGATCCCAGAGGATCTCATCGACTGGCGGCGAGAGGATTCCGATAGTGACCTCACCGGTTCCTGGGGAGCCGATGACTATCAGTATGGCCGGAGCTATCGCCGCGGTTCTAGCGGCGGCTATTCCGGTGGTGGGGGTGCTGGGTTTGGCCAGCGCGCTACGTCTTCCCCTTCGCAACGCACTCGCCAGCCTGCAGCTAATTCCATGCCGAAGAATAAGAACCTCAACCTTGCGGTAGGAGACCGTGTCAACCACGCGAAGTACGGGCTCGGAACCGTGATTGAAACGGCCGGTTCCGGTGCCCGCGCCACGGTGACCGTGGACTTTGGTTCCTCCGGCAAGGTGCGGCTCATGCTCATCGGCGGCGTGCCGATGGAAAAGCTCTAGACCGAAATCCCGCGTTCGTCGAACCAGCCCACTGGGTCAACGGCTGCGCCGCCGCCTGGGTGAATTTCGAAGTGCAGGTGCGGGCCGGTGGAGTGGCCCTCACTGCCGATATCCGCAATGTGGTCGCCGGCCGAAACGTGGTCGCCCACGTTGACGCGCAGCGAGTTGGCGGGCATGTGGCCGTAGACAGAGATGCTGCCATCGACGTGCTGGATGCGAATCCAGTTGCCAAAGCCTTGTGCCGGGCCGGAGTTAATGACTGTGCCGTCCATGACGGAGTGGATCGGTGTGCCGACTGGGTTAGCTACGTCGATGCCGTTGTGCATCGCGCCCCAGCGCATGCCGAAGCCTGAAGTCAACGTGCCGGAGGTGGGGAAGACCACCGTATTACCAGATGCGTCCTTGCCACGCTCAGGGGTGAGGCCGGAGCGGTCTCCCTCGGGAGCGAAGGCCTCTCCCAGGCCAGGAACGGAGGAAGGGTCTAAGACGATGTTGACCCCGCCGGAGTCATTCTGGCTAAGTTTCGGGGTGGCATCGCCGTTGAGCACACCAACGGCGGTATTTGCGAGGCCGACGGCGGCGTCGATAACGCCCGCGTTGTCGACGTTGGTGGCTTGGGGCTCAGAGGAGCCATTGGAAACGTCCACGCTGGCCACTGGATCAGCAGCAAAAGCGGAGGTGCCGGTAGCAAAAACGGTGCCAAGCGTGATGATGCTTAGCGCTACATTCCTGCGTGCACGGTTCATGCGCTTCATAAGTTTAAGTCCTTTTCATGGCTGTGCATGGTCTCGAGGCGTGCAAACCTTAAAGGTTTGGCGTCTTTCAACTGCCCCCTGCGACACGCCGGGGAATGGAAATACCCCATTTGGCGTTCGCTTGTGGCAACGAGTTAAAAGTTAGCCTGCCCATGGGTGCCGCGCAATCTGGAAAAATGCTGGTAGAAACCACGATCATTCGAAAAGTTTCGAACATGCCAGCTTGTTGCGCGTGTTACGAAAGTGGCTAAAGTTGCAGGTTTGAAGTACTGGTTTAAGCTCTGGGGGTAGCTATCGGGGGGTAGGGTGGTTTGAGCGCTGGGGAAGGACCGTAAAAAGCCGTCTACCTGCGACAAGGCCCTGTACTGGACTCGGCTGAAAGCGTCTTGTGGCCCCGTCGGGCGGGGCCATCCCTAAGGGCGCTAGAAAGGGAGCTGACTGCTAAATTTCTGCAGTTGCTGTTGAATTTGTGGGCCGAAAGCGTTGACCGCACCGATTCCTATACCGATGGCCAGTGCGCCCGCAAGGGCACCGATGATCCCCCAGAACTGCGGCTTGGAAGAGAGGGAATCAGCAACCGGTGGCTGGTGATCTGTCGCGTCTTCAGCGTCTATGAGGTGGGCTTGAGAGTGATCTGAGGTGGAGCCTAAGGGCAAGCAATCTGCCAGCTCTTCGATAGTATAAAAAGTTGAGTCGGCGGTAATGGGCTCACAGCCATCGTGGAATGGGATTTCCTTTTCGTTGTAGAGCATCCGCACGAGGGTCTCTCCGCGATCATTTTGGAATGCGTCCCATTGAATATTCGCGCCCATCGGCGAGACGGCATCACCACGCCATGCGGAGTTATCCCAGCTGTATAAATCTTCCTCTGGGACACCGTGCTCGGAACCGGGCAGCTTCAGTAACGCGGCAAGCGGGATGATGGTCTCGGCGTGGCCGAAGCGATAATTGGCGGCTACCTCGCCGCCAGCAGCGCGGTCCTCAACGTTTCTAATCATCTCTTCGAGCAGTGGTTCGTAGTTGTCGTAGGCAACTGTCTGGCCCTGGATAGCCGGGCCTTTCTCGTAGAAGTCTTCTACGTCAAGCAGGTACGCGAAGGTCGGTCCGTTAGTATCGTCCATGTACTCATCAAAGATCCACCCCTCCGCCGGGGCCTTTTCCTCGTGCTCCAAAGCTGGAGCGATGATGTATAGGTTGTAAAACTGCAAGGCGGCATCGACGATGCCTTCAACGGATTTATCGTCCTTTTCTCGGGCGGAAAAGTGAATGGAACCATCTGCTAAAGCATTGATAAATTCCGGCGCAAAAATCTTAGCCAGTAAGCTGCGTGCAGCCTGTTGTGACTCTGGCTTGGCGTAGGCCTGTTGTACCTTTTCCTGTAAAACCTGAGAGTCCTTCCACTCCGTATAGCGCTGATAGGATGCAGCGTTTTTATCCTTGTGTGCGTACATCAGGTCAGGGCGTGCGGCGATGTTGACGTGGCCGTCTGTCATTTCATCATCCAAGTGCTCAGCCAGTGCGGGAGACTGTTCCAGTAGACCTTCCCCGAAGTTCCACCCAGAGTCATTGGCGCGGTCCTCTCCTGAGGAAGTAAAGCTCACCTTGAGGTCTTCGGCAGCAATCGATCCCAGTAGCTCCGCATTGCGTTGTGCATTGCGCTTGCCGATGCCCCCGAGCTCTTCTCGTCCCACTTCCGTCAGGTTTCCATAACCGGCTTCTTGGCCAGGGCCACCGGATAGCTCTTGGTTTACCGTTATCATGGCCTCCACTTGCGGGATGAGCTTTGTGCCGAGCTCGGTGAGCTGACCGCGTTGTTGGGCATACTCCAGCATCTGCTGTGCGAGGTCGTCGTATTTAAAGCTTGATAGCCCGCGGGATCCGTGGCGATCTACCGTTGAGGTGTAAATCTGGTGAAACCCACTGGGGGCTTCGGCGTAGCTTGATCCCTGTGGCTGGTAATGCTGCTTGGTGGAGTAGTAGGTGGTGCCTTCGGAAGCTAGAGCTGGTGCGGGCGCGAGGGCACAGCTAAGGGCAGTGATGAGGGAGAGAGTGCGTGTCCGCATATGAGTATTCCTTGTGGAGGGCTGGATAAAAAGACAGCTGACAGCTTAAGGGCCGCATCTTGCAATCACATGGCATGTAGGTAAATTGCGGGAATACTTTTCGGCCCTAGGCGGTGTGTACGACGCGTTGGCGAACGGGGTTTGATTTTTGCGGCTGCGAGCGAGCGGAGGTGGATGGGGCCGGTAGGTATAGCAAAAGCGCCGCAGAGGATATCTGCGGCGCTTGAACAAGAAGGAAAGAAGGCTCTTAGAGCTGGATGCCTCGCTCGGCCAGCCATGCCTGTGGGTCAACGGCGTCACCGGAGTTCGGGTGAACCTCGAAGTGGAGGTGGGAACCGGTGGAGAAGCCCATGGAACCCATGCCAGCGATCTTCTGGCCTGCGTGCACGTGTTCGCCCACGGCAACGTCGAGGGTCTGCATGTGGCCGTATACGGTCATGGTGCCGTCATCGTGGAGGATGCGGATCCACTGGCCGTAGCCGGAGGCTGGGCCGGAATCGATAACGGTGCCGTCCATGATGGAAAGGATGGGGGTTCCGATGGCGTTGGCGATGTCAACGCCGGAGTGGAACGAACCCCAGCGCGGGCCGAAGCCAGAGGTGAAGGCGCCTTCAGCGGGGCGGGCAATGGAAGGGGCGCGAGCTGCAAGGTCCTCGGCGGCGCGGTCAGCGGAAGCCTGGATGGACTTGCTCAGCTGGTCAACTAGGTTGGTGACCGGCTTTGCCTCAGCCACGTTGAGGATCTGCGGCGCAGCATCGGAGGAACCGGCTGGGGCGTCATTAACCTCGGAAGTATCAGCGGCAAGCTTGTAGTCGACAGACTGCGTCGTGGTGGTGGTAGATGCAGTGTTGTCGGACTCAACGTTTGCGGCAGCTGCGCCGCCTACGCCGGCGGTGGACACGGCACCGGCTGCAACGGTCATGACTGCGATACGACCCTTGGTGGTCTGCGAGGTGACAATCTTGCGATGGCGGCCGGCGCCACGCTGAACTTTGCTTCGCATTAAATCTTCTTTCGTGTCTTTCACAATCTTCAAAAAGAGCGTTACATCGTCTCTGGGTTAGTTACGAGATTGTGACCTTCTTGTTACCAACGAGATGTAACAGTAGCGTCTCAAAAAGATAACAGCAAGCCAAAAGTGAATATTTTCTCGCGCTGGTCTGGAATAAGCCTACATGCAGGCAACTTCTGGAGAATTTTACGCATAGTGCGATATAAATCTCTTAAAACCAAGCCCCCGTGGTAGCCCCGAAGCTGTAACAGTGCGCCTTCGGAGCCGGTTGCGGAGGCGCCGTGGCGTGAAATTACTGTGGCCAGTGGGGGATAAGGGGGAAAACTTCATTCCTTATATATATGTCTACAGTAGTTACTGAAGAACTCCACGGTGATTTTGGAAGTGCCTCGTCGCGCCACCCCGCTACCGCGCGCAAAAGGTGGCAAAGTGGACGCCGATGAACAAGAACACCAGCCCCCAATCTCGGTCAACGCCCCGCCCGCGTAGCCAGGCGCGGGGCCGGACAGTGCAGACAGAGCGCGCCCCTCGTGCGCCCCACGCCACCGCGACGCAAAAGCCGCACAATTCCGCAGAGCGCGTCGCGCGCAAAGCCGGGTCGAAGGCGAAGGCCCGTCGCACTCCGGCCCCGCTGACGAAAGCGGGGCGCATCCGCCAATTATTCATGTCGGCGGCCCTGCCGAATATTATTGTTGTCCTTATTATTGTGGCGCTCGCTTTTGGCGCGCTCTTGCTCTTTGGATCGCCCCTCGCATGGTTGCCCACCATCGTGGCGGAAGCGTGGATGGTCTTTAACCTCGCGCCGGTATCGGCGGCCGGGGTGGACCTGTCGTTCTTGCCTGCCTTGCCCGCCCTCATCCTCGCCACGGTGGTGGCGGTGCGCGTGCGCGCCGCGGTAAAACACAAAGTCAGCGTGAAGGACCTAGCCATACTCGTCGCCTGCGTGGTTGGCGTCCCCGTGGTGTTGACCTGCATTGCCTGGGTGATGCTGTGGGATGCCGGCAAGGTCTTTGACGTTTCCCCGCCCAACCTAGCTGCCGCGCTGGCCCGGGTTATCGTGGTGCACTTGGCCGCGATGGCAGCGGGCATGGGTACCCGCTTGTGGCGCGCCTTGGCTAAGCGCTATGGCGCCCCGCCGCTGCTTGTCGATGCCGCCCTTATTGCCCTGCGCTACCTCGCCTACCTCGCCATTGGCGCGGCGGTAGTCTTCGTGCTGGTCTTCATCGTCAACTTCTCGCGCCAAGGGGAGATGATGGATGAGTACCCTTCCATCTCTGGGCTGGGAATTTTCACCCTCATCTTGTTGAGCCTGCTGTATATTCCTAATGCCATCGTCAGCACCGGAGCAGTGCTGGTGGGGTCGGAGTTTTCGGCAGGAGAAGCGCAGGTAAGCCTTTTTAGCACCCACCTTGTTCCGCTGCCGCCGCTGCCGATTACCGGTGGCATTCCGGCCTCCTCGCCGGGGTGGGCGGTTGTGTTCATGGTGGTTCCCCTCATCGCGGCGACGCTGTCCTTGTATAAGAAGCGCCCATCCTTCCAGAAGGTGCTTGCAGCTACGGTGGCTACCGCGGTCATCATGTTCTTCGCGTGCTACCTGGTCAGCGGCACGCTGGGCTATTACGGCCACACCGGCCCGCACCTGTGGACCGCTGCCGGCCTTGCCGCGTTGTGGTTCGCCGTCGTCGGTTTGGCCGTCGCGGCAGCCTTTGCGTTCATGACTTGGCGGGACGCTCGTGCAGCCGAGGCGGAGGCAGAGTCCGCGGAGGCGGAGGCTACCGGGGAGGATTCAGGCGGTACCGAAGAGTCGGCGGAAGATTCCGCTGCAGAGGACACCGCTGACGCAGAGCAGTCTGATGCAGAACCGTCTGACACGGACAAGGCCGATGCAGAAAATACTGAAGCCGACGATGCTGATGCCGAATCTGGGGAAAGCGAATCCGACGAGGATGAATCGAGTGATGGCGACGCCGCTGAGTCCGCTGCGGAGGATACGGCTGAAGCGGATGACGAGGACACTGCAGCAGACGCAAAGGATGCAGAAGTCGGGGACGACGCAGCCGCAGAATCCACGGACGGCGCAGGCTCAGCCGAGGACGAGGTTATCGATGCGGAAGTCGTCGAGGACGGTGCTGATGGCGCTGCCGGCGCTGGCGGCGGAGACGCCGATGACACGGAGGACGCCGCGGCTGATGGTGGGGAAGAAGGGGCATCGGAAAGCAGCGAGCGCGAAGCGGCTGAAGACCCCGAAATCCTGGAAGGCGAACTCGTGCAAGAGGACGCAGATGAGGGCGATACTGACGCGGCAGATTCTTCTGAAAGCGGGAAGAGGGACTAGGCTATAGCGCGTGACTTCACCGATGCCACCACGCGCTACTGCAGCTACTAACCGCCTACGAGTTGTCGTGCTTGTCTCTGGGACGGGCTCGCTTCTGCAAGCCATCCTGGATGCCCAGGATGAGCACTACCGTGTGGTGAAGGTGGTTGCGGATAAGCAGTGTCGAGGTATTGAACGCGCCCGAGAACGCGATATCGATACTGAGATCGTGGAAATGGGCGCGGACCGTGCCGAATGGAATACATGTCTGGCTGATGCAGTAGCTGCTGCGCAGCCAGACATTGTTGTTTCTGCAGGCTTTATGAAGATTTTGGGGGAGGGTTTCCTCCGCCGCTTCGAAGGCCGCACCATCAATACCCACCCGGCGTTACTACCCGCTTTTAAGGGCGCGCACGGGGTGCGCGATGCGTTGGAATACGGCGTGAAGGTCACAGGCTCTACCGTCCACTTCGTGGACGCGGGCGTGGATACCGGCTCCATCATTGCGCAGCGGCCGGTGGCCGTGCGGGCAGACGATGATGAGGCCAGCCTCCACGAACGCATTAAAAAGGTAGAGCGCGAACTCATCGTCGATGTGCTGCGCGCGGCGCAGCCCCGCGGCGAGGAACTTTTTATTCAACTCGCAGACTAAGACTTTTCGAAAGGCTTAATCCTCCTCATGAGCGAAGACCGCAAGCAGGTAAAGCGCGCACTCATTAGCGTGTACGACAAGACGGGGCTGGAGGATCTGGCCCGCGCACTTGATAAGGCAGGCGTAGAGATCGTCTCTACCGGCTCCACCGCCAAGAAGATTGCAGACCTGGGAATCGAGGTCACCCCGGTTGAAAAGCTCACCGGCTTCCCCGAGTGCCTGGAAGGCCGCGTCAAGACGCTCCACCCGCGCGTGCACGCCGGGATTCTGGCCGATACTCGCAAGGAAGACCACCTAGCGCAGCTCAATGAGCTTGAGGTAGAGCCCTTCCAGCTCGTCGTGGTCAACCTGTACCCCTTCCAGGAAACCGTAGCCTCCGGCGCGGACTTCGATGGATGCGTGGAGCAGATCGACATCGGTGGGCCTTCCATGGTGCGCGCGGCGGCCAAGAATCACCCGTCCGTTGCCGTGGTCGTGGATCCGGCGCGCTATGGCGAGGTAACCCAGGCCGTTGAGGAGGGTGGATTTAGCCTTGACCAGCGTCGAGGGCTTGCCCGCGATGCCTTCCTTCACACCGCAAACTACGATGCGGCGGTTTCCGCATGGTTCGTTGACCAGCTCAGCGATGGCGAGGAGACCACCTCGCTGCGCTACGGCGAGAACTCCCACCAGGCCGCCACCGTGACCCGGATTGGCACCAAGGGTTTGGCTAACGCCAAGCAGCTCAACGGCAAGGAAATGAGCTACAATAACTACCAGGACGCCGATGCTGCGTGGCGCGCGGCCTGGGACCACGAGCGGCCCTGCGTCGCGATCATCAAGCACACCAACCCGTGCGGCATTGCCGTATCGGACGAGTCCATCGCTGCAGCCCACCGCGCGGCGCATGCCTGCGACCCGATGTCCGCATTCGGCGGCGTCATCGCCGTCAACCGCGAGGTCAGCGTAGAGATGGCCGAGCAGGTCAAGGGCATTTTCACCGAGGTCATCGTCGCACCCGCCTATGAGGATAAGGCGCTGGAAATCCTGCAGAGCAAGAAGAACCTGCGCGTGCTTTTGGCCGAGCCAGAGGAACAGGGCGAGGAGCGCAAGTACATCTCCGGCGGCGTGCTGCGCCAAGAACCGGATACCTACCAGGCCGAGGGCGATAAGCCCGAAAACTGGACCCTGGCAGCGGGCGAGGCCCTGAGCGACGAGGACTTGGCCCAGCTCGAATTCGCTTGGCGCACGGTGCGCGCGGTTAAGTCCAATGCGATTCTGCTGGCCAAGGACAACGCTACCGTGGGCGTGGGCATGGGCCAGGTCAACCGCGTGGATTCCGCCAAGCTTGCGGTCGAGCGTGCCAATACGCTTGCCGATGCCACCAACCGCACCCAAGGCTCCTTCGCCGCCTCCGATGCCTTCTTCCCCTTCGCCGATGGCTTGCAGGTGCTTCTCGATGCCGGCGTCAAAGCCGTTGTCCAGCCCGGCGGCTCCATCCGCGATGAAGAAGTTATCGAGGCAGCTAAGGCCGCTGGTGTTACGATGTATCTCACTGGAACGCGCCACTTCGCTCACTAGCGATAGCGCCCGAGACCTAAGGAGCCTGGCCATGTTCGCACCAACCCACACCGCACCGAGGCGTACTACACCGAGACGCATGGCGCTCGGCGGCCTAATGATCGCCGGGGCGCCGTGTCTTAGCGCGTGCGGGCAGGGCGAGCAGGAGCCGGAATCAGAGCCGGGCATCGCCAAGCAGGCGACGTCGCGCTCTACGGAGAGCACGGCGGATAGGGAGGATAGGGCGGAGAGCCCTCGCGATGCCGCAGCGCAGGATGAGGCTGCGCCGGCTGATGCCCAATCCGATACCGCGAAAGCTGCCGAAGATGGCGGGCCGGCTGTGGCTGGTGATTTGCAAAGCGAACTCGACCGCATCGCCGCCAACTACGGGAATGTGGGCATCGCGGTGTCGGATGGCACCACTACCGTTGCAGCCGGGCGCACCGCACCCGAAACCGCCTGGTCCACCTCCAAGGTGCCGGTGCTCATCGCCGCGCATCGCGCAGGGCTCATTGGCCCGGACGTGGTCACGTCCGCGATTACCTATTCCAATAATGAGGCGGCGCAATCCGCCTGGGACGCACTTGGCGGTGGCGCACAAGCCGCCCAGGCCGCGCAACAAGTACTTGCCGAGGCCGGCGATACCACCACCCAGGTACAAAGCCAGGTCACCCGCCCGGAATTTAGCGCCTTTGGACAAACGCAGTGGAGCGTGGGCGACCAAGCCGCATTCATGGCGAAGCTGCGCTGCGTCAACGGTGCGGAGCCCATCCTCAGCGCGATGTCTACGCCCGACCCCGCCCAAAGCTATGGCCTACGCAATCTAGAGGGTGCTGCCCTTAAAGGTGGCTGGGGCCCAGATACCGCCGGCGGCTATGATGTGCGGCAGATGGGTCTTGCCACCATCGGCGGCCGCGAGGTTGCGGTAGCACTCATCGCCTCGGCCCCCGATGGTCAATACGCCTCCGCCCAACCAATACTTTCGGGCATGGCGGTCGATCTTTCCAAGGCCGACGTTGCTTGGCCGAGCCCAGCTTGTTAGCCCTCACCCCGGCTTGTGAGAAAGGACTTATCATGCCGCACTTTAATCTAACTTCAGGTTTGCGTTGGGGACTGCGCCTCGGCGCGGTAGCGACTGCGGGCATCGTTTTAAGCGCATGCAGCAATGGAACGGATGGGGAACAGCCCGATTTTTCTGGTGACAGCGGCATGACCACCGTAGAGAGCACGACGGATACCTCCGCAGAAGAAACCTCGACGACCGAGTCCCCGGAAACCGAGGAGAAAGAACCACCCGTGGTGACGGTGACCGAAACCGAAAAGGAACAGGCACAGGCACAGCCACCGAAAAACAATAATGGCGGCGGAGGTGACCTCATCGACGGCCTGGGTGAGTACGGCTGGACCGATATTAATACCTACGCCGATTGCCACCGTTTTGAGCGCGTCGTCTTCGCGGGCAAAGGTCCAGACGGCAGAGCGATTGTCTGCGAAAACACGGGAGGAACGCTGACCTACCGGTCGACCATCTTCGGCGGCGAGTTTACCGGGCCAATCATTGGCCAAGATAGTGGCAACTACTACGTGGATGCCACGCCCTCGACCATTGTCGTAACCCCCAGCGGGATTAGCGTGCGCGAAGGCGGCGGACTGGCCGCCACCGCGGACTTTAGTGAATCCTGGCAACGTTAACCACTGGTAAGTGGTTAACGTTAACCTCAGGGGAGAGGTTAACGCGCCGTAACGAGGTTAGCGAGACTTTTTCTTCTTGCGATCAGCAGCGGCCGCCGCAGCCGCAGAAATCGAGTCATTGCGGTTCTTCAGTAGCTCAAGCGTCATGGCTTCGGCGTCCTCGGGGACTGTGGCGCCGAGGACGGCAAGGGCGGCATCGGCAAGCATGGCGGCAGTCTCCGGAACCGACTGGGCCGCGGCATAGGGAGGCGTGCCATCATTGGGGCGCATCTCGATGACAGACAGCGCGACGTGGAAGGGCAATTCGATGCGCGGATCCGCATCGCCCACAATCGCGGCGGCGGTGGTACGGAAGTGGTTCTGCAGCCGCTCGCGGGAGCTGTGATACTCCGAGAATTCAGGCGAATTGGCCACCGGCAACTGGTACAACCGGCCGACGTTCCAACCGCTGGTCAGCAAAAGGCGCGATTCCGCGGCGACCAGCGACCACAGGCGCTGCTCGGGCTCGGCATCGGAATCTACCAGCTCATCGGCAAGCTCCAGCGAGGGCTCGATGGTGGAATTAAGCAGTGCGAGGAAAATCTCCGTCTTGGAGGGAAAATGGTAATACAGCGATGCCTGCCGGATGCCCACCGCGTCCGCGATTTGGTGGGTCGACGTCGTGGCAAAACCCTGGGTGGTAAATAACTCTGAGGAGGCGTCCAGAATTTCTTCCCGGGCGCTATTGCCTCTGCGGCGGGGGCTATGTTTACGCGGCCTACCGACGTTTCCTGACATGCGGCGGACGCCTCCTTTCTCTCAGCAGAAAATGCTTTTACTCAACAACTCTACAGCCCCGCAGCCAGACGGTGCGGACCGCATGCATGGCCACAGCACTTTGTGGCGATTTTAATGTGCGGCATCCGCGGCGCGTTGGGAGATGGACTCGAAGGTCGCAGACACCATGCGGCAAGCTGTGCCATAGGCCGTGCGCTCCAGCGGCGGGAGATCCTGCAGCGTGGATTCGCGGCCGTGCACATTGTCGAACCAGCGCCGCATTTCGACCGAATACCCTGTGCGCCACGCAAGATCCAAGGTCTCTGCGTCCTCCGCTGTGAGCATTCCGCGTTCGTGACCAATGGCGAGGCGATCGACCGTGGGGCGCGGGCCCGGTGCCGCCCACCGCGCAATGGCGGCGATGGGGGATAACAGCATGGATTTAATATCCACGGCCGCGCTGCGATCAGGCAAACCGCCTACGCGCTGGAGCAACGGCGGACGCTGGGCCAACGCCTCCTCCAACAACGCCTGCTCGCCGCCGTGGCCTAAAGGCAGGCCAGCATCGACGCGCGCTGCCATGGAATCGGCTGCTTGGTGCACCTCTAGGCCAACATCGCGAAAGACGGACTCCAAGTCGCTGTCTTCTCCCATCCACCCGATGGGCATGCTGGGCAGCTGATCCCCGCGCGCCGCCGCGCCGGTTAACCGGACATCCGCGTCCACGCCTTGGGCGCGCACGATGTCTGTCAGTAGCCGCGAAAACCAGGAGGCTAATTCAATCTCATCATCCTGGTGCGCTACCGCATTGCGCAAGACATCTTGTGCCTCCGCCAACAAGCCGCGAGCGGTTGCCCGGGATTGGCAATGGGGAGCAAGCTCCGAAAGATCGAGAAGGGATTGGTGCAGGGCCATATAGTCACTGCCTTTCACTCATTACAAAGCGGTGCGCTTCTAAAAGTTGTGCGGCGCAGGATTGCTATAAATGTAACACTTATGTGAAAGCGCAGTAGCGCTTGGGGGAGTATGCAGCGGGTTCGTCGCGTCCGTGGCAGTGGGCGTTCGTGAAGGAGTTTTGCGGCTGGTATTGCCGCGGTGTGTGGCGTTTGCGGCGTAGTGCCAAATAAGACCCTAAAAACGACTTTCGCCGCCTCACCTCGAAAGGTAGGCGGCGAAAGTTTATGGTTCTTTTACCGTGTCACACTTGCCAGCGGCAAAAGTGCGCTGTTGATACCCAGCTACTGTTTAGCGGGTGGTGAACGGCAGGAGAGCCATTTCGCGTGCGTTCTTGACTGCGGTAGCAACTTGACGCTGCTGCTGCGGGTTCAAGCCGGTGACGCGACGGGAACGGATCTTGTGGCGATCCGAGATGAATAGACGCAGAGTCTTGGTGTCCTTGTAGTCCACCTTCTCAATGCCCTCAGCCTTCAAAGGGTTCTTCTTCGGGCGACGGCTCTGCTCCATACGGAACTTCTTTTGGTTATTGCGCTTATTAGCCATTGTGCAATTACCCCTTTACCAGCTGGACTTGCGAACGCCCGGCAGCTCACCACGGTGAGCCATGCCGCGCATACGGACACGGGACAGGCCGAACTTGCGGAGGTAACCGCGTGGGCGGCCATCGGCTGCGTCGCGGTTACGAACGCGGGCTGGGGAAGCGTCACGAGGCTGGCGGTTCAGTTCGAACTGAGCCTCCAAACGCTCCTCATCCGGGGTGTTCGGGTTCTTGATGATCTTCTTGAGCTCAGCGCGACGCTCCGCGTAGCGGGCGACGATTTCCTTGCGCTGCTCGTTCTTAGCGATCTTGGACTTCTTAGCCATGAATTATCGCTCCTCGCGGAATTCGACGTGCTTGCGGGCGATCGGATCGAACTTCTTCAGGGAGATGCGATCCGGGTTATTGCGCTTGTTCTTACGGGTCACGTAGGTGTAACCGGTGCCCGCAGTGGACTTCAGCTTGATGATTGGGCGAATATCGTTACGTGCCATACTTAAATCTTCTCCCCACGTGCGCGGATCTTGGCAACAACGGACTCGATGCCGTCGCGGTCAATGATCTTCATACCCTTGGTGGAAACATTCAGAGTGATGGTACGGCCCTCAGAGGGCAGGTAGTAGCGACGACGCTGCACGTTGGGGTTCCAACGGCGCGAAGTGC
This sequence comes from Corynebacterium sp. KPL2850, assembly GCF_040225855.1. Lineage (NCBI taxonomy): Bacteria > Bacillati > Actinomycetota > Actinomycetes > Mycobacteriales > Corynebacteriaceae > Corynebacterium > Corynebacterium sp. KPL2850. Next base: position 5,168 of record NZ_JBEHFV010000022.1, on the reverse strand, counting down.
GGCGGTGCGAGTGCGAGACCTGCTTGCCGAATTCCGGCTTGCGGCCCGTTACCTGGCAAATAGCCGACATGGGTCTTCTTTCTCCTAGCCGCCCACATCGTGGCTATAAACGACTACGTGCCGACTGCCTTGTGAGGGTGGCAGTGCTCAAAAGTGAGGTGTGAGCAGGTGCGGCATCGTCGTCAAAAACCAGTAGACGGGGCGTAATACGTATATTTTGACAACAGCAAGAGCAAATCTTACAGCCTTACTCGCGATATACCTAATCGCTACCGCAATCGCCCCGCACATATTGTTGTTCGCGTTGTGTTGGGGATTGCGCAACTGTGATCGAGGCATTAGGGGGAGGTTCGGGGCCTTATTATAACGAATAACGAATGAGGCGCATATGCGCGCTTGTGGCGACTGTGGTTGCCGCAGGTGAGCAATTTCGTATATACCGCCGTGGAATGTAGGATAATTCAGGTTATCGGTCGGCGCGCTTTGTGGCGCCGGGCGAGCTGTAACTGTACATCCCAACTCGGGCACGATCCGTACCGGCATTGTAGTTCAGTGTGCGGAACCGACCCGTAGTCCAACCCTGAGGGAATATATATGAAGAAAGACATCCACCCGGATTACCACCCAGTGGTCTTCCGCGATGCTGGTACCGGTCACTCCTTTTTGACCAAGTCCACCGCTACCTCTTCTCGCACCGTTGAGTGGGAAGACGGCAACGAGTACCCGCTCATCGTCGTTGACGTTACTGCTGAGTCCCACCCGTTCTGGACTGGTGCACAGCGCGTTATGGATACCGCTGGCCGCGTCGAGCGCTTCAACCAGCGCTTCGGTGCCATGGCTCGCCGCAAGAAGAAGAACGCGTAAGGAGAAGAAGAGAAAATGGCAACTCCTAAGTTTAAGAAGTCCCGTGCGAACACCCACGCACGTCGTTCCCAGTGGAAGGCTGACAACGTCGCCCTCCAGGAAGTCACCATCGATGGTCAGACCGTGCGCATCCCGCGCCGTCTGGTCAAGGCTGCCAAGCTCGGCCTGGTTGACGTAGAGCAGTTCTAAGCCTGCTTACAATCCCACCCCTCCCAGTTGCGTATTAGCGACTGCGAGGGGTTGCGATGTTTTAGGCCCCGAGGCGGGCATAAAAAGCGCCTGCCGGCCCAGGTGGGCGGAGGCGGTGGGGGATTTAAGCCTTGTCAGGACTGCCCACTCCTTGGGTCTTAAAGAATCAACGAAATCCACTTTGAGTTACAGCAAGGCTCACCGTAGATTTAATATAAAAGTGCGCTAAAATGGCGATGAATCAGGTTTATTGCTAGGTGATCGTGTTGACAGTGTTGACAGCGGTTGGCGCTGCAGCATGAACGATACTTAATGGGGCAAGGTAAACGAGTGCGCGAGCGCGAAGGGGGCGGACGCGGTGAGTTTGACCAGTTTATTGCCTACAGTAACTTCACAGGAACTTCTAGTACGTTGGCAGAGTAGTTTAAGTTGTGACTAAGCGAAGCGAGGCATAGTGTTCCTATGAACATGAGGAATAATGACAACCGCGGCAATAATGGCCAGTCGCACGGTGTCCCGCAGGAACCCTACGATACGAACAATGGGCAAACGCCGTATAGCCAGCCGCGCGGTGGGCAGCAGGATTCTGGATCCGCTTATTCCAACGGAACCTATTCCCAGGGCTGGAACCAGCCGCGCATCAACGAGCAGGAGGCACGAGCTTCCGCACACGGGCAGCACACCCCGCCCAGCAATCGCCTTTTTGGTGGCGCTCAGCAGAGTGGAACCCGCGGGCAGGATGAAGCATCTAGCTTCGCTAGCCAGTTCAGCGAGTACTCCCAGCAGGGGCCTGCAAATAACCAACCCGGTCAACCGCCTGTGCCTGGGGTAACGCCGTTGCCGCCGCAGCCAAAGGAGAAAAAGAAGATCGGGCTTGGCGTGGCGACGGCAATCGCTGCCGTAGCGGCAATCGCAGCAGGCTCCATTACCGGTGTGGTCGTGGGTAAGAACCAGTCCAGCAGTGGCACGGCCGTGGTCAACGAGGCTCTTCATAGTCAACCGGCCGCCAATAGCATGGGTAAGGAGCCCGAGGAAGGCTCGGTGGAGGCGGTTTCCGCCAAGGTTTTGCCGGCCGTGGTATCCATTCAGACCGCCACTCGGACCTCGGCAGCGGAAGGCTCTGGCTCGATCATTTCTCCCGATGGTTACGTGTTGACCAACCACCACGTTATCGCCGGTGCGGAACAGGGCGGCATCATGCAGGTGACCTTGAACGATGGCAGCAAGCACGAAGCTGATCTCGTGGCTTCCGATGCCAATACGGATGTCGCCGTCATCAAAATCAAGGACGTGCAAGACCTACCACACTTGCAATTCGGTAACTCGGATGCGGTAGCGGTCGGCCAAGAGGTAGTCGCCGTCGGTTCGCCGCTCGGCCTCAATGCCACGGTGACTTCTGGCATCGTATCCGCAAAGAACCGTCCGGTGCGTGCGTCCCAGGAGGGTGGCGAGTCTTCGCTTATCGATGCCATTCAGACTGACGCCGCCGTTAACCCCGGCAATTCCGGCGGCCCCTTGGTGGATATGGACGGCAATATCGTCGGTATGAACTCGATGATTGCCTCGTTGTCTGATAAAGCCACGGGCGAGGGCGGATCTATCGGCCTTGGATTTGCCATCCCTTCCAACTTTGCCAAGCGCATGGCGGATGAGCTCATTAATAAAGGCCAGGTAACTCACCCCACCTTGGGGGTTAAGGTCTTGGCGCGCGATGACGGTAATGGCGCGCGCATTGCCGAGGTTGAGCCGGGCAGCCCAGCGGAACAAGCAGGTTTGAAGCAGGGCGATATCGTCACCCGCGTCAATGACCGGCTGATTGAAAACGCCGATGCGCTTATCGCGGCCGCTCGTTCCCAGGACTTCGGTGCGACCGTCACCTTGGAAGTATCCGATGGAAATTCGGATGATACTCGTCAGGTAGAGGTAACCCTGACGGGCGAGTAGATTAAAAGCCAGCCCGCGCCGTGTCCGCATTGCACCCCCGACGTTTCTTTTAAGGAGAAAAATGGCAGACTCCCAGCAAGACTTGACCGATTCGACCAGGTTGGAGGATTCGGCTTCCACAGACGCTTTGCGGGATGTGGCGGAGCCGGATGATGCTTACCTCTTGGCCAGCGAGAAAGAGGACCGAGTGGCGGCGCCGCGCCGCGCGCTCGTCGTGATCGTCACGGATCACCCCGGCGAAAGTTCAGATAGCACCTCCAAGTTGGTTACTGAACTCTTGGCAGAGGCGGATTTCCGCATTGATGGTTCGGTGGTCGTGCGCTCGAAGAAATCCAAGATCCGGCAGGCTATTGAAACTGGCGTCGTCGGCGGTGTAGATCTCGTGCTCACCGTCGGCGGCACTGGCGTGAGCCCGCGCGATAAGACCCCGGAGGCTACCACCGGGGTCATCGATAAGATGGTGCCGGGCGTGGCCCAGGCCTTGCGCTCTTCTGGTCAGGCCTGCGGCGCTGTTGATGCGTGTGCATCCCGCGGCATTTCGGGCGTATCTGGTTCCACCGTCGTGGTCAACCTCGCGCCGTCGCGCGCTGCCGTGCGCGATGGCATGGCTACATTGACCCCGCTGGTCCACCACCTCGTGGATCAACTGCAAGAATCCAGCGTGCAATAACGCGAAGGAAAAGGGCGAAGCTGCTATGACCTCCCAACCACGCCGCCAGCGCAGGCGCGTATTCAGGCAATCAGATGCGTCGGAATATGACCGCAGCGCGGACAGCCCGGTAGGGCAGGACTTAGCTAGTGGAGAAGGTGCCGATGCACAGCGCATCGTCACTATTGATGATGCTGCAGCGGAAGGCGACGGTGCTCAAGCAGCCGAGCGCGGCGAAGAGTTTTACCGCGAAAACCAGCCGCCGCACTATGGCGGATAGCCCGCGCCTCCTTGTCCCGAGCCAGGAAATGCTGAAGCAACCATAACAAAAGCCCGTGTCCTCCCTCATCGCGAAGGTGGACACGGGCTCAGCTGCGTCTTTAGTAAGAATTAGTCGTCGTGGCGGCTGTGCTTGCCCTCAGAAGCGGTGGAATTATCGGCGCCCTCGGCTGCAGTGGCATCCCCAAGTGCCTTATCTGCGGCGGCGACAGCATCAGCGTTCTGGGCCTGCAGAAGATCGCGGATTTCTGCCAAGAGTTCTTCCGAGGTTGGTGCCGGAGCCTCTGGGTCCACACCCTGGCGGCGCTTAGCAGCTTCAGTGAGCTTGTTGAGCGGCATCACAATGAGGAAGTAGACCACTGCGGCGATGATGAGGAAGTTAATCGCGGCTGTAATAACGGCGCCAAAGTCTACGAGGGTGGACTTATTGTCTGTGATTTGGAAGCCCAAACCATCCACCTCGGCGGAGCCGAGGGAGTTAATGATCGGCTGAATGATGGAATCCGTCACGGAAGTGACGATCGCCGTGAATGCGGAACCGATGATGACTGCGGTGGCAAGCTCGACCACGTTGCCGCGCATAATGAAGTCTTTAAAGCCCTTGAGCATGGGAGAAAACGGACCTTTCTGGGGATAGTTGAGGATGAGGCTGAACCTCGAGCAAGCAGGGAGTTTAGTTCAAGCTAAAAGTATTCACAACTTGGGAGGATTAGAGTTGGCAATATTGTTACTTAGTTAACTAATGCACACCGGTTGCGATATAGGTATTTGGTGTTAGTGTGAAAGCGGAATATAAAAATATTGTTTGTAAAAATAACAGTATTCTAATGCGTGGGCAGAAGGGATCCCAGCATGAATATCGCACTCGCTTTATTTGCCTTGGCAGTCACCATTGGTGCAGGCTACCTCCTTGTTAAAGGTCATAAGCCGGTCATCATTTTATTGCTTGCCGGGTTTATTCTCATTGCAGTTTCTACCGCGGCCAAAGCAGGCTATGGAGTATTAGATGAGGAAGACTCCACCGGCTCTCGGTGGTTGGACATCATCGGCATTTTCGAACAAGTTGCTGGTAGCCAATTAACAGGCGTCGGCCTAATCATTATGGCGGCCGGCGGCTTTTCGGCATATATGAACAAGATCGGCGCTTCACAGGCTCTGGTCGAGGTAGGACCTGACCCCCAGATGGTGGACACCTTGAAACCAGCATCTCGCTGGGGAAGTGAGGTACCTTTCCACCATGCCA
>NZ_JBEHFV010000021.1:0-47223 GCF_040225855.1 Corynebacterium sp. KPL2850 | reverse complement strand
CGTCATAAGCCTGGTCACCGCGTCATGCCAGATCTAGTAGGCCGCAAGTTCACAGCTAAAGAGCCAAACCGCGTTTATGTCGGCGACATTACCTACCTGCCGTGTAAGGGTGGCAAGAACATGTACCTTGCCACGGTCATCGACGTCTACTCTCGCAAACTTGTCGGTCATGCACTCGCGGATCACATGCGGGTATCGCTGGTTATCGAAGCTTTGTCTCATGCCAGAAAAGTCCGCGGAAGCCTTAACGGGGCAATTTTCCATTCCGATCACGGCAGTGTGTATACCTCACAGGTATTTAGGGACCACTGCGCCCAACTTGGTGTACGCCAGTCCATGGGAGCGGTAGGTACGAGTGCTGATAACGCCCTGGCAGAATCGTTTAACGCCACCTTAAAGCGTGAAGTCTTGCGTGATCGGAAAGTCTTTGACAACTCAATTACCTGCCGCCAAGAGGTCTTCCGGTGGTGCATACGCTATAACACGCGCAGGCGGCACTCCTGGTGCAATCTTGTAGCTCCTGATGTCTTTGAAACCGAGACTTCGGCTATACTGACCAAAGCAGCATAGCTAGCCCCCGATGTGTCCACTTTCCGGGGGTCGGGCCCCCTCTAGATTGAAGTCTAGAGGGACTAACTGTAACCGCAGAAGAACCTATTTCCACTTAAGTTTCTGCGTATTTTGGAACTGCTAAGGACTCTCTAACGCTTTCCATTCGTTCCAGAGCCATTGCCAGAGTAACCATTAAACTGGACAGAATACCGCGACCATGCTCACGCCGAGGCTAAGCTAGAGCAAGCTGATGTACCAAGTAGACGCATCGACGACGTGTTGCCAAATGAAATGTCCCAGGTTTTGTTCCGTTTGAGTAGATGGGAAAATCTGGAACATGCCAAGAAAATTTGACCAAGATGCAAAGGACCGCGTGGTCCGTCTCGTGGAAGACCGCATCTTGGCGGAAAACATGTCAATGCACCCCGCGTGCCAGGCAGTAGCTCCAAAGCTCGGGGTTTCATGGCACACAGCTCGTCAATGGACCCAACAGGCTCGCCGTGCAGGAAGCACCCCAGAACCAGTGCCTGAAGATTTGGCCGCCGAAAATGCCAGGCTACGCCGTAAAAATCAAGAGCTACGCGACACTAATGAGTTGCTGAAGGCTGCGTCAGCTTTTTCGCGTCGGAGCCAGGCCCCAAACGTCGGAAATGATCCGGTTAATCGATAAATACCGGAATCATTTCTCTGTCGAGTTCATCTGCAAGACGTTGAAAAATAACCGGGCTGGTGGGTTCATCACCTCGCGTGGTTATCGCCAGTCCAAAGCCCGTGGGCTAAGCGCTCGTCGCCTTCGTGACGGTTGTTCTAGTTGAACGCATTAGTGCTGTTCATCGGGATAATTACGGTGTCTACGGCGTGCGGAAAATGTGGCACGCGCTTCACCGTGACGGAATAGATATCGGCCGTGAGCAAACCGCCCGGCTGATGCGCCTGGCCGGTGTTTCTGGCACAGGCAAAGGCGGATCACCAATCACAACCCGTAAGCCTAACGTGCCGGGTCTGCGCCCAGATTTGGTCGAGCGTGAGTTCAAAGCCCAAGGCCCGAATAAGCTGTGGGTGGCCGACATTACCTACGTGCGCACGAAGAAAGGCTTTGTGTACACCGCGTTTGTCACTGACGTTTACTCCCGACGGATAGTTGGATGGGCATTATCGGACTCGATGCGCACCGAGGCATTACCGCTGCAAGCACTCAACCAAGCGATTGTGAAGTGTCCCAGGATCTGTTCCGTTTAAGTAGAAGAGAAAACCTTGGAAACCTCACCGCGCCAACATTAAATGTTGTCTAGTTCGCGAACCCCACAACTCAACAAATTCGGATATGCGGGCAAAACCCCGCTTCCTCCGTGGATTTTTATCCGAAAGGAAGCGGGGTTGCAATGTGCCCCTGGTGAGACTCGAACTCACACTGGACGGGTTTTGAATCCGTTGCCTCTGCCAATTGGGCTACAGGGGCAATCAAAAGCGAGCGCCTTTGACTGTTGGAAATACTAGCGCAGGGGTTGGCGCAATTCCTAATTGGGGTCCCCTCCCCGTAAAAAGCCCTGCTCAATGCGGTGAAGTTGGGTGGGGTATCGCCGTGTCCACGGTGTTGCCTAGTATGGGGCAGGTGACTTCCAATAAGACCCGCCTTTTGCTCATTGACGGCCATTCGATGGCATTTCGTGCCTTTTATGCCCTGCCGGTGGAAAACTTTTCTACCTCCGGCGGCCAGCACACCAATGCCGTGTATGGCTTTTTATCCATGCTGTCCAATATCGTCTCTGAGGAAAAGCCGGATGCTATCGCGGTTGCCTTTGACGTCGGCCGGAAGACTTTCCGCACGGAGATGTTCCCGGAGTATAAGGCGCAGCGCGAGGCCGCGCCGGAAGAATTTAAGGGCCAAGTAGATATTATCCGCGATACCTTAGAGACCTTGGGTATTACGACGCTCTCGCGTGAAAACTACGAGGCCGACGATATTTTGGCCACCCTTGCCACTCAGGCGCAGGACTACGAGACGCTGATTGTCACCGGTGACCGGGATTATCTGCAGCTGGTTACGGATTCGACCACGGTGCTCTATCCCATGAAGGGAGTATCCACGCTGCACCGGTTTACCCCGGAGGCCGTCGAGGATAAATACGGGCTTACCCCCGTGCAGTATCCCGACTTTGCTGCTCTGCGCGGCGACCCTTCCGATAACCTCCCCGGCATTCCCAAGGTGGGAGAAAAGACCGCCACCAAGTGGATAGTCAAGTACGGAGACTTGGCTACATTGGTAGACCACGCCGAAGAAATCAATGGCGTGGTGGGAAATAACTTCCGCGAACGCATCGAGCAGGTGCAGATGAACCGGAAGCTTACCCAGATGATTACAGATATGGACTTAGACGTCGGTCCAGATGATCTGGCATTCAGGGAAGCCAAGGTTGCCGATGTTGCTGCGAAGTTCGATGAGCTAGAGTTTGGCACCAACCTGCGCGATCGTGTCTTAGCGGCCATTCCCAACGATGGCGCTGAGGCCGCTGAGCAAGTTGCGGATTCCCCAGATGTCGAGCTCACCATCGATGACGCCTCCCTGAGCGAATGGTTACCTAACCGCGAGCACGTAGCCGTGTATGTGCAAGGTGAGGGTACCCCGGGCCAAAGCGATGCCTCTGCCATCGCGTTTGTGGACCGCAACCATCATGGCCTGCAGGTGGAACTCGGGGAGCTTTCCGCCGATGAGGAAAAGGCCTTGGTCCAGTGGCTAGAATCGTCGGCCCCTAAGTATTTCCACGCCGCAAAGGCCGCGTTCCACATGCTGGCAGGGCGCGGCATTGAGCTCAACGGGCTTGCGCACGATACGGCCTTGGCGGCGTATATCCTGCGCCCAGGCCAGCGCACCTACGAGCTTTCCGATGTCTACCAGCGCCACCTTCAAAAGTCCCTCGGCGCCGCCACGGAGCAGATGTCGTTGCTCGATAGTTCCTCCCTGGTAGAACAGGCGGCGGCAATCATGGAGCTGGCGGAAAAACTCACCGCGGAGCTGCAGGACATCGACTCGTTCGAGTTGTACACCGACCTGGAACTGCCGCTGGTGACCATCCTGGCACGCATGGAGGCTACGGGCATTGCGGTCGATGTAGACATTTTGGAAACCCAAAAGGATGCCTTTGTGGAGCAGGTGGCGGAGCAAGAACGTTCCGCGCGGGAACTTGCTAGCGATGACAAGCTCAACCTAAATTCTCCTAAGCAGCTGCAAAAGGTGCTCTTTGAGACCTTCGATATGCCCAAGACGAAAAAGACGAAAACGGGCTATTCCACGGCCGCGAAGGAAATCGAGCAGCTGGCTATCAAGCACCCGCACCCGTTCTTGGACCACCTCTTGGCCCACCGCGAGTACCAGAAGATGAAGACCACGCTCGAGGGCCTTATCAAGACCGTCCAGCCGGATGGGCGCATTCACACCACCTTTAACCAGACGGTGACCTCGACGGGGCGTTTGTCCTCGACGGAGCCCAATCTCCAAAACATCCCGGTGCGCACGGAGGCCGGCCGCCAGATTCGCTCGGCGTTTATCGTAGGCGAGGGATTTGAGCAGCTAATGACCGCGGACTACTCGCAGATTGAAATGCGCGTGATGGCGCACCTGTCTGCCGATCCCGGGCTGATTGAGGCCTACAAGGCCGGCGAGGACCTGCACAATTTCGTTGGTTCTAGGGTCTTCGATGTACCCGTGGACCAGGTGACCCCTGAGCTGCGCCGCCGGGTAAAGGCCATGTCTTATGGCTTGGTCTACGGTCTGTCCGCGTTTGGACTTTCGCAGCAGCTGGGAATCCCGGCGGGCGAAGCCAAGTCCATCATGGAAAGCTACTTCGAGCGCTTTGGCGGCGTGAAGAAGTACCTGGATGATGTCGTGGAGCAAGCCCGCAAGGATGGTTATACGGCCACGCTCTTTGGCCGCCGCCGTTACCTGCCAGAGCTCAACTCCGATAACCGGCTGGCCCGTGAAAACGCGGAGCGCGCTGCGCTCAACGCCCCGATCCAGGGAACGGCCGCGGATATCATCAAGGTCGCGATGATTCGCGTGGACCGTGCGTTGCGAGACATGAAATCTCGTGTTTTGCTCCAGGTACACGATGAATTGGTGGTGGAAGTCGCCCCCGGCGAGGCCGATCAAGTCCGCGAGATTCTTGAGCGCGAGATGGATTCTGCCATCGAGCTGAACGTGCCACTCGAAGTCTCTGCCGGCGCCGGCACGGATTGGGACGCCGCGGCCCACTAGTTCGATGATGACGCTTAACCGGCGCGAACGCGCCCGCATGCGCTTGGCCGCCCAGGGGCTCACGGCCCAACGCTGGCACACCGCTGCAGAGGCGGTTCGCGCCTTTGGCGTTACGCAAGGCCAGGACCTGCATTCGGTGCGCCGGTCCTTGGCGCTGCGCGCAACGGATGAATCGGATAAGTCCGAGATCGTGCGCGGCTATGCGATGCGCAATACGCTGTTCGCCGCCTCCGTCAAGGATATGGGCTGGATAACCGAGCTATGTGCGAAGCCTCGAAAAGGCGATGCAGCGGTACGGGAAGCCGTGCTGCAGCTTATCGATGCCCCATTAACGCGCGCAGAATTGAAAGCACGCGCCGCCCGGGCCTTGCCCGAGCTACCTTTCTGGCACGTGGTACGCATCGCCATGGAAAGCGGGCATGCGTGTTATGCAGGCGAAGAGCAGCTCATTACTCCGGTGGAGTTAGACGGCCTGGAGGCCCTCTTTAACGGCGACTCGGTGGCCGCCACGACGGAATTGATGACGCGCTATTTTCGCACCCATGGTCCGGCGACGCTGCAAGACTTTGCGTGGTGGTCCAAGCTGCCCCAAAAGCTCATTCGTCCCGCAGCGGAGAATTTGCCGGATGACCTCATCCGGATAGGTAGGGAAGGCGAGGAGCTGGTCTCTACAGAGGTGCTGGAGCTGCCAGAGGTGAGAAGGAAGAAATCGGTGCTGCTATTGGGCGCCTTTGATGAATACATTTTGGGGTACCAAGATCGACTTTTTGCCATGTCAGCGGATATGCACCACGCGGTCGTTCCCGGGAACCAGGGCATTTTCCGCCGCGCCATCGTTATTGACGGCCAAGTGCGCGGCATGTGGAATAAGCAGGGGATTGAGGACTGGGGTATTCCCGCCTACGCGTCACGCCGCGTGGAACGGCAGTGGAAAGACTGCTGAGAAGTGCGTGAAGCAGATGAGGATTTTAAAGTAGTTTCATGGAGTTTCTCGGAAAACGTATTACCTGGAAGTCCCATCCCTACGTCTTGCGCTTTTTTGAGACTACGTGGGCAGTCATGGTCGCATACCCGGCGGGACAAATTGCTGAGAGCGGCTTAAAAGAAGCAGTAAGCAGCGATAAATCTTACTTCATTTTCTATGCGGTTATAACTTTTGGGTTTTTCCTTTCTGCTGGCAACGCCGCCAGAGAAGGCGAGAACCCGTGGCGCTACCGAATTCAGGCGGCCGGTGTAATGATTGCGGTAACTGTCATTGCCGTGGCCTTCCCGTATTCGTGGGTATTTGCGCTCATTACTATTGCTGCCGTGGTGTACTACCTCTGGCCGCGCATCGCTGTGGAATCCTCCTGAGGTCGCTTTTCCACTAGGCAACCGGCCAAGAGGTCAAAGGGTGTTTGGCCGATGGCTAAAACCGAAAGGCCTAAAATCGCAAGGATAATGCCGTCGATGTTCCAGCCGGTAAGCGTCAGGGGCGTGAGCAGCAGCCACGAATTGCGCAGGCACGCGGTGACAAACGGCGAGCGGGCCGGGATGATTTCGAGCTGCATCGACCATTTGCCCAGGGACGTAAACTTTTTCGTTTCCACCCACACGCGGTAGATATAGAAGACCACGGCGAGAGCGACCGCCTCGTAGATCTCTTCGGGGCGGCCGGATAAGGGGGAACCGGCAAGCGCATTAATCAGCCACCGCACCACGGTGACGATGGCGGCCACGAGAAAGGCGTCGATCCACCAAGCCACGGCGCGGCGCAGGAAAATTCCCAGTCTTTCGGCAATCATGTTGTCCACGTTAGCTGTAGGCGCGGCAGATGAAAATCATGCTGCCAGGGAAAATTTCCCCGCGCTGCCTAGACCACTGACCCCAGGCGGTATCTAAGCCTTCGGGCCATTCCGGTTCGATGATGTCCTCGATGAGGAATGGTCCGCGACCTTGGAGCGCGCGGAACCAACCGCTGATGGTGCGGTGAAACTCGGCGTAGGTGAGCGTCCCAGCGGAATCGTGTTCCAGGTAGGCGCGGTCGAAGTAGCTGATTTCTGCGGTAAGGCTGATGGGATCGTCGGGGAAGATCCAGCGCATTGGGTGGGTCACGGAGAAGACGAACCGCCCGCCTGGGCGCACAACACGGGCAACTTCCGCGAGCGCGGCATCGAGATCAGCAAGGAAGGGGAATGCGCCGAACGCAGAAAACGCCACGTCAAAGGAATCGGTGGCGTAGGGCAGTGCCAGTGCATCGGCTTGGATGAGCGCCAACCCGGGATCTGCGTGGGAGAGCATTCCCCGGGAAATATCGCAGCCGGTGACAAAGCGGGCGCGGGTGCTGAGCCACTGGGTGCAGGCGGCAGAACCGCAGCCGATTTCGAGGACGGCGGCAGAGGAGACATCGCCAAGCAGCTGTGCATCGGCCTCGTGCAGCATCTCTGGGCACCAGTAAAAAGAGGAAAGGTACTCGGGGTGCTCGGCATGGTAGTTGGCCGCATCACCGTCCCAGTGGGATTGATTGGCGTGAGAAGGCGAAGTCACTGGGGTGGGTTACCTTTCTGGTTGGCGTGCAATATTTGCCGTATAAGCTGGACAGATGTAGGCTTTTACAAGCATGTCTATGCCACGGGTTGTTGCAGGCTATTGTAGGAAAGCTTGGGGCAATCACGCGGCGGGATCGAATGTGGCCTCTATCTCCTGTATTTGTGCAGCGCAGATGGGCTTTTAATTCGAGAGACACGCAGTTGTCCACGAACGATTTCCTACATTTATTCGGAGCATTTTTACAATATGCCATCTTCTACTACCCCTCAGGTTGCGATCAACGATATCGGAACCGCAGAGGACTTCCTCGCAGCTGTAGACGCCACCATCAAGTACTTCAACGATGGTGACATTGTCGGGGGTACCGTCGTCAAGGTTGACCACGACGAGGTACTGCTGGACATCGGATACAAGACCGAAGGCGTTATCCCTTCCCGCGAGCTGTCCATCAAGCACGACGTCAACCCCGATGAAGTTGTCGAGGTCGGCGATGAGGTTGACGCGCTTGTCCTGACCAAGGAGGACAAGGAAGGCCGCCTGATCCTGTCCAAGAAGCGCGCACAGTACGAGCGCGCTTGGGGCGCCATCGAGGAGCTGCAGGCCAAGGAAGAGCCGGTTACCGGTACCGTCATCGAGGTTGTCAAGGGCGGCCTCATCTTGGACATCGGCCTGCGCGGCTTCCTGCCTGCTTCCCTCGTTGAGATGCGTCGCGTCCGCGACCTGGAGCCCTACATTGGCCAGGAGCTGGAAGCTAAGATCATCGAGCTGGACAAGCAGCGCAACAACGTTGTCCTGTCCCGCCGTGCATACTTGGAGCAGACCCAGTCCGAGGTCCGTTCCGAGTTCCTGCACCAGCTGCAGAAGGGTCAGGTCCGCAAGGGCGTTGTCTCTTCCATCGTCAACTTCGGCGCCTTCGTCGATCTTGGCGGCGTCGACGGCTTGGTTCACGTGTCCGAGCTGTCCTGGAAGCACATCGACCACCCATCTGAGGTTGTCACCGTTGGTGACGAGGTAACCGTTGAGGTTCTGGACGTTGATCTGGACCGCGAGCGCGTTTCCCTGTCCCTGAAGGCAACCCAGGAAGACCCATGGCGCGTCTTCGCCCGCACCCACGCTGTGGGCCAGATCGTGCCGGGCAAGGTCACCAAGCTGGTTCCGTTCGGTGCGTTCGTTCGCGTCGAGGAAGGAATCGAGGGCCTGGTTCACATCTCCGAGCTGGCTCAGCGCCACGTCGAGGTTCCGGACCAGGTTGTCACCGTTGGCCAGGAAGTTATGGTCAAGGTCATCGACATCGACCTCGAGCGTCGTCGTATTTCCTTGTCCGTCAAGCAGGCTGACGAGGACTACTCCGAAGAGTTCGATCCGTCCAAGTACGGCATGGCTGACTCCTACGACGAGCAGGGCAACTACGTGTTCCCAGAAGGCTTCGACCCGGACACCAACGAGTGGAAGGAAGGCTTCGACGAGCAGCGTCAGGCTTGGGAGGCACGCTACGCAGAGTCCGAGCGCCGCTTCAACCTGCACACCGCTCAGATCGAGCGCAACCGCGCTGCAGCCGCAGAGGCTGCAGAGTCCGCTGAAGCATCCTCCAACTACTCTTCTGACTCCTCCGATGCAGCTCCGGCATCGGAGACTCAGGCAGAGTCCGGCGGATCCTTGGCTTCTGACGAGCAGCTCGCCGCACTGCGAGACAAGCTCGCCGGCAACTAAGACGCCTTTGGAGCTTAGGGTGAGATAGTCCCTAACTCCACGCAGCTGCACTAGCCGCGTCCTTCTCCTTCGGGGAGACAGGACGCGGCTTTGTGAGTTTTATGACAGTATATGCAAACGATTGCCCGGTATTTTTCGTTTGCGGGTTCTTGACCTGCGGCAAAGCAAAGGCGCCTGCAAAAAAGACAACTATCCCCACTTAAGACCACTAAATTGGGCTTTTGTTTGTGTTGCCTCTCACTTATAATCCAAGTGTGACGTAATAGCCAGTTGAGTACTGACTATTGTTTTGTCTTTATGCAAGGAGTTTGAAGTGGCATCTGTGAAGGACACTTCCACACACATCATCGATAGCTTGGGCGGCGCCGATAACATCACGTCGCTGACGCACTGTGCGACGCGCCTGCGTTTTCAACTCGCTGATGTGGGGAAAGTAGATCAGGAAAAGCTGGAAAGCGATACGGCCGTTCTCGGTTCCGTCACGCAGGGTACGCATGGCTACCAAGTAGTCATGGGTGGCGGCGTGGCCAACTACTACGGCGAAATCATCAAGGACCCTGGGGTAAACCCGCCGGATGAGGAGGGCTCCTCATCCAAGAAGAACTACGACGGCGTGCGCGGTAAGTACGACTGGATCGACTACTGCTTCGAGTTCCTCTCTGATACCTTCCGCCCGATTCTGTGGGCGCTGCTTGGTGCCTCCCTCATCATCACGCTGCTGGTGCTGGCGGATACCATTGGCATCCAAGACTTCCGCGCGCCGTTGGAAGAACAGCCCGAGGGCTACCGCTTGGCCCACGCGATGTTCCAGTCGGTCTTCTACTTCTTGCCGGTGATGGTGGGTGCTACCGCCGCGCAGAAGCTGGGTGCGAATATGTGGGTCTCGGCCGCCATCCCGGCCGCTTTGCTCACGCCGGAATTCATGTCCCTGGGTGAACAGGGCGATACCGTCAACGTCTTCGGCCTGCCGCTGGTGATTAACTCTTACGGCTCCCAGGTATTCCCACCGATCTTGGCGGCCATCGGCCTGTTCTGGGTGGAAAAGGGCTTGAAGAAGATCATCCCGAGCGCCGTACACATGGTCTTCGTGCCGTTCTTCTCGCTGCTCATCATGATTCCGGCTACGGCCTTCCTGCTCGGCCCATTCGGCATCGGCGTGGGCAATGGCATCTCTTGGGTACTGTTCCAGATCAATGACTTCTCGCCGTTCATCTTGGCCATTGTCATTCCGCTGCTGTACCCATTCCTGGTGCCCATGGGCCTGCACTGGCCGCTCAACGTGATCATGATTCAAAACATCACCACCTACGGCTACGACTTCATCCAAGGCCCCATGGGTGCGTGGAACTTTGCCTGCTTCGGCGTCACCGGCGCCGTGATGGTCATCTCCATGAAGGAGAAGAACAACTCCATGCGCCAGGTTTCCGTCGGTGCATTCGCGGCCGGCATGCTCGGCGGTATTTCGGAGCCGTCCCTCTACGGCATCTTGCTCCGCTTCCGCCGCACCTACTACCGCCTGCTGCCGGGTTGTGCCATTGGTGGTGCGGTCATGGGGCTTTTCGATGTCCGCGCTAACGCCTTCGTCTTTACCTCCATCTTGACCACCTCAGCCATGACCCCGCCGGTGGGCTACATCATCGGCATCGCCGTGGCATTCTTCACCTCCTTCTCCCTCACGCTGCTGTTTGGCTACCGCACCGCAGAGGAAAAGCAAGCCGATCTTGAGCGCATCGCCCGCGAAAATAACGAGACTGTGGAAGAGGTTGCTAGCCGCTCCGAGTCCCGCATCATCGGCGGATCCGATGATGAGTCCGACGGTTCCGAGAATGCACAGGCTGCAGGGGTTGCTGCTGCCACCGGAATCGCCACCAAGGAAGCAGAACAGGCAATCATCAAGCTGGACTCTCCTCTGGAGGGCGAGGCCGTGGACCTGTCTGAGGTACCGGATCCCATCTTTGCCGGCGCCAAGCTTGGGCCGGGCGCTGCCGTGAAGCCAACCGGCAATACCGTCTACGCGCCTGCCGATGGTACCGTGCTCACCGTCCAAAAGTCCGGCCACGCGATCGGTCTGAACCTGGATAACGGCGTACAGCTGCTCATCCATGTTGGCCTAGACACCGTGGAACTGGGCGGCGAGGGATTTGATGTCCACGTGGAAAAGAAGCAGCGCGTTTCCGCTGGCGATAAGCTCATCAGCTTTGACGCAGACTTCATCAAGTCCAAGGACTACAACCTGATTACCCCGGTCGTTGTTACTAACGCCAAGAAATTTGGTTCCGTGAGCGGCGCTACCGGCGCTGTCACCCCAAGCGATGAACTCTTGCAGGTTCATCCAAAGCCGGAAGAAGAACTCGAGTCCTAAAGGCACTCTTAAATTCCGCAGCAAGGAGCCCAGGCAGTCGTGCCGGGCTCCTTTTCGCGTACCCTGGTGTCTTATGAAGCTAATCGGATTAACCGGGGGAATCGGCAGCGGGAAATCTACGGTAGCGAAGCTGTGCGCCCAGCGCGGCTGGCGGGTGGTGGATGCAGATTGTATTGCCCGGGACATCGTCAAGCCTGGCCAACCGGCCTTGGCCGAGCTAGCGGAGAAATTCGGCGAGGACATCCTGCAGGAAGACGGCAGCCTCGACCGCAAGGAACTTGCCCGCCGCGCGTTCGTGGACAAGGAGCACACCGAGCTTCTCAATTCGATTACCCACCCGCGCATCCAAGAAGAGACCCAGCGGCGATTCGCCGCCGCGCGCGAAGAAGGCGTTGATTTTACGGTCTATGACATGCCGTTGCTGGTTGATAATGGGCTTGACGGGGATATGGATTTTGTCATCGTCGTTGACGTGGATCCAGAAGAGAGGGTGCGTCGCCTCGTGGAGTTCCGCGGACTCGATGAGGCAGACGCGCGCAAAAGGATTAACGCCCAGATTTCTGATGACAAGCGCCTTGCAGCAGCAAGCCATGTCATTGACAATAACGGCACGCAGGAACAATTGGCAGAGCGCGCGGCTGAGGTCTGCGATGAGATCGAAGCGGCGTCTTCTTAACCTTAACCTTTTTGGTAAGTAGCGTTAACGCATTTTCCTATTAACGTTTACTTTTGGCCCCTACACTATTTGAGCGTGGGAACTTGGGGCACTGGACCATTCGATAATCACGCGGCGCGAGACGTACTCGATAGCCTGCGGGATGGTTCTTTTGATCTCCGGCACTTTCAGCGCTCGTGCGGCACTGGAGTGCTCGATTCCGATGAAGCCGAAGCGGTCATCGCGTTAGGGGCGCTGACGAAGCTGCCTGCCGATGGCCTGCCAGACGGCGTAGCCTCGACGGATCTAGCGTCCCTGTACACGCCGCAATCTAAGGCGTGGCTGCGCCGGCGCATCAACCAAGCGATGTGTTCTGAGTCCTCGTCGGTCTACGCGCTTTGGGAACCGACAGGGGAGTTGGACCAGTGGTTGCACACCGCCCAGGCCTCGCTGCCGTGAAATGGCTAGCAGGAGCGTCCAAGCAGTAGAATAGCGGGCATGGCTTTTGCTGCTGAACATCCCCTTATTCCAAACTCTGAACACCGAGTCGTCGGCGAGGTAGAACGCACCCCCGGCAAGTTTCAGGTCGTTTCTGATTATGAACCCGCTGGTGACCAGCCTGCGGCCATCAAGGAACTTGATGAGCGCCTCAACCGCGACGAGCGCGACGTTGTGCTCATGGGTGCAACCGGTACTGGTAAATCCGCGACGGCCGCGTGGCTGATTGAAAAGCAGCAGCGACCCACGCTCGTCATGGCGCCCAATAAAACCTTGGCCGCACAGCTGGCCAATGAGCTGCGCCAATTATTGCCCAATAACGCGGTAGAATACTTCGTCTCCTATTACGATTATTATCAGCCAGAAGCCTATATCGCGCAGACCGATACCTATATCGAAAAAGACTCCTCCATTAATGAGGACGTCGAGCGCCTGCGCCACTCGGCCACCTCTGGACTGCTCTCGCGGCGCGATGTCGTGGTGGTCTCCTCGGTCTCGTGTATCTACGGCTTGGGTACCCCGCAATCCTATTTGGATCGCTCGGTGATTATCGCCGTCGACGAGGAGCTCGACAGGGACCGTTTCCTCCGGCTCTTGGTGGATATCCAATATGAGCGCAACGATGTGGGCTTTACCCGAGGTACCTTCCGCGTCAAGGGCGATACGGTCGATATCATTCCGGCGTACGAGGAACGCGCGGTGCGCATCGAGTTCTTCGGCGATGATATTGATTCGCTGTACTATATCCACCCAGTGACAGGTGATGTTATCGAGCAGGTCGATGAAGTGCGCATTTTCCCCGCCACGCACTACGTGGCCGGCCCAGAGCGCATGGAAAAGGCCGTGGCCGATATCAAGGAAGAGTTGGCTGAGCGCCTCGAGGATCTAGAAAACCGCGGCAAGCTCCTAGAAGCGCAACGGCTGCGCATGCGCACGGAATATGACCTAGAGATGATCGAGCAGGTGGGATTCTGTTCCGGCATTGAGAACTACTCCCGTCACGTGGATGGCCGCCCGGCTGGGTCCGCGCCAGCTACGCTCTTGGATTATTTCCCGGAGGACTTTCTTACCATCATCGATGAGTCCCACGTGACCGTGCCACAGATCGGCGGCATGTACGAAGGCGATATGTCGCGCAAGCGAAACCTGGTGGAGTTTGGCTTCCGCCTTCCCTCCGCGGTGGATAACCGGCCACTGACCTTTGACGAATTTGAAGAGCGCGTTGGTCAAACCGTTTATATGTCCGCTACCCCTGGCGATTTCGAAATGACCTCCTCTGGCGGCGAGTTTGTCGAGCAGGTCATTCGCCCGACTGGCCTGGTCGATCCTAAGGTCACGGTGAAACCGACCAAGGGCCAGATCGATGACCTCATTGATGAGGTCCGCGGCCGCATTGCCTCTAAGGAGCGCGTTCTGGTCACCACCTTGACCAAGCGCATGGCAGAAGACCTGACGGATTACCTCTTGGAGCAGGGGATTAAGGTCCGCTACCTGCACTCGGATATCGATACGCTGCAGCGCGTGGAGTTGCTGCGCCAATTGCGCCAGGGCGAATTCGACGTGCTCGTGGGCATCAACCTCTTGCGCGAGGGCTTGGACTTGCCTGAGGTCTCGCTCGTGGCCATCCTTGATGCGGATAAGGAAGGCTTCTTGCGCTCGACAACATCGCTCATCCAGACCATTGGCCGCGCCGCGCGTAACGTATCGGGCGAGGTCATCATGTATGCGGATAAAATCACCGACTCGATGCAAGAAGCCATCGATGAAACGGAGCGCCGCCGCGAGAAGCAGATTGCCTATAACAAGGAACACGGCGTGGATCCGCAGCCCCTGCGCAAGAAGATCGCCGATATCTTGGATCAGGTCTATGAAAACAATGGGGAAGAGGCGCCGGAGTCGGATCCCTCGGCTGTGGTGGAAAAGCGCGACGTGTCCAGCATGGCCACCGATGAGGTTGAGGCGCTCATCAATGACCTGCAGGCACAGATGGGCGCTGCCGCGCGCGAGTTGAAATTCGAGCTAGCCGGCCGGCTGCGCGATGAGATTGCTGATTTGAAGAAGGAGCTGCGCGGCCTAAAGGAAGCCGGAATTTAACGCCGCTCGCAGTGTCTCAGTAACAGGCTCCCCCTAAAAGTGCGCACTACTGCAACGATCGGCTTATTGGTCCGGCGTCCTGACTATACTGGGGGCGACTAAAAGCCGGTTCAATGTGCCGACCTAGTAATTCACCAGCAAGGAGAATCATGCTTACGTATCACACCATCGCCGTCGGTACCGATGGCTCCGAAACTTCCCTGCGCGCCGTGCGCTCGGCTGCATCCATGGCGCGGGCATACGATGCCAAGCTCATCATCGTCTCCGCAGCCTATAACCATTCTGGCTCCATGCTCGGCGCCCCCAGCGGTGAGGGCTCCAGGCTACCGGTGGTCAGCGAAGAAATGGCCGATACCTACCTCACGAATGCGCAGCGGATTGCCGAGTCCGAAGGTGCGGAAAACATTGAAGTGGTCACCACCCCCGGTGACCCCGTCAACGCCTTAATCGAGGTCACGGAGAAATACGACGTTGAGCTCTTGGTCGTGGGCAATCGCGGCGTTAATTCCGTGCGCGGGCGCGTTTTTGGCTCGGTGCCGACGGAACTTACCCATAAATCCAAGGTGGATGTCGTGGTGGTTAATACGAGTGAAAAACGTTAATCACTTTTCATTGTTAGACTTGCAGTAACGCCAAGTTGGCACACTAGAATAGTTAGGGTACACACCCACAAAGAAAGGTCATCATGAGCGACTACAGCACGATTGTTGTCGGTACTGACGGTTCCAAGTCCTCCCTCCTCGCCGTGGAGCGAGCAGCCAAGATTGCCGCTGCATTCGATGCCACGCTGATCATCGGTTGTGCTTACTACGAGAATCAAGAGCAGGCTTCGAAGACCTTGCGTCAGGATTCCGTCACTATTCTTGGTGATGAGAAAGCCGAAGCCAACCTGCAGGCAGGCAAGGAAGAAGCGGAAAAGCACGGGGTTTCCAAGGTAGAAACCGCCGTCCGCCCTGGCACGCCGGTGCAAGCCCTGATGTCCATTGTCAATGACAATGATGCAGACCTGCTCATCGTTGGTAACCGCGGCATTAATTCCCTGACCGGTCGTCTACTCGGCTCTGTGCCAGCGGATGTGGCGCGTCAGTCCGATTGTGACGTCATGATTGTTCACACCGTTAATTAATCTAGGCCTTCGCCTGACCGGCTTTCGCCTTACCCACCGCAGCGAGTCCTTCACTGGAGCCGCGCGGTGGGTTTTGTGATCCCAGTGGGCTAGAGCACGCCGGACGTATCTCCCACTAGGGTCAGCGTTTGCGTGGCCCGGGTGATGCAGACGTACAGGTTCTGCAGCCCCTGCGGGGAGGCATCGACAATCTCGCGCGGGTTAAGCACGATAACGTGGTCGAACTCGAGGCCCTTGACTGCTTCGGCGTTCGTAGCATCAATGACCGCGGTCAGGCGGCCATCGTCTTCGGTGGTAACGCCGGGGGTGAAGTCGGCATCGGCAAGCCGGCGCACCGGCACGCCGTCGCGAATGGCTATGGCCGGGGTGGCTTCCGGATCGATGGAGGCCAACAGGCCATTGGCAAGCTCGGTAATGGGCTCGGGCGTGCGGTAATTGACGGTAAGGAGGTGGTGGCGGAAGCGCTGGGCGATGAACGGCTCCAAGGCCTCGCCCCAGTCATCCACGCCGGCAGGAGAGCCTGTCTGCGAGGTATCGCCAACCAACGTCATCCACCGGGACGGGCAGCGGCGGAAGAGCATCCGCCATTCCATCGGGGTAAGTTCCTGCGCCTCGTCCACGATGATATGGCCAAACGCCCACGTGTGATCCTCCCGCGCGCGCTGCGCGGTGGTGCGCGTATCCCGTACCTCTTGACGCTGCGCTAGGGTCTCCGCGTCGATGACGTCGTGCGCCGAAAGAATCTCCGCTTCAAACATGTCATCATCGTTATCGGTGGATTCGGAGGAGGATAGGATATCCAGCGCATCTTCTGCATCCGCGATCTGTTCGCGCCACTCGGCATCCTTGGCTGCCTTCTTCTCCTCAGGATTGGGCAAGCCGATGAGGACGGCCAACTCATCCAAAAGCGCGGCATCGGAATCGGTCCAGGCGTAGCCGTCTGCGCGGTACAAGGCGGCTTGGGTCTCCTCATCGTAGCCACGGGCAGCCGAGGCAATGTGTTCGCGGGAAGACAATAAAGCGGCGAGTACCTCAGAGGGATCGAGCTCGGGCCAAAAATCATCGATGCATCCCACCACGGACTCATCAACGGCAAGATCATCGTGGAATTGGTCCACATCCGCGCGGCTTAGGAGGTTTTCCCCGCACAGGGGATCCGTGCCCACCTTGGTGGCCATCTCTTGGGCGAGATCCTCCACGAAGTGCTCGATGAATGCCTCGCGCGCCTGATTATGCGGCTTGCGTGAGCGGCGAGCGCGGGTGCGCGCCCTCTTCACCATGGACGGCGTGATGGTCAGGGTCAGGCCATCTACGGTGATGTCCTGGGGCTCACTTGGCACCTGCTGATAATCCTTGACGGCGGCGCTCAGGATTTCCGCCATGGCCGCGCTGCCCTTAATTTCGCGGCCCACAAGCCCCTCGGTATGGGTGGGAGTGATGCCGGGGAATAGCCCACCGATGGTGGAGAGCACGACGCCGGTCTCGCCGAGCTCGGGCAGCACGCGGGAAATATAGTCCAAAAAGTTGGTATTGGGTCCAATGATGAGTACACCGGTGGAAGATAGCTGCTCGCGGTGGGTGTAGAGCAGGTAGGCAACGCGGTGTAGCGCGACGGCAGTTTTACCGGTGCCGGGACCGCCTTCTACGACCATGACGCCGCGGGTATTATCCCGGATGATTTCGTCCTGCTCGCGCTGGATGGTTTCCACGATGGACGTCATGTGTCCCGTGCGGGCGCGTTGCATGGCAAAATACAGGGCGGATTCGCTTGCCACGCCTGCTTCTTCCTCGCGCACACCTGGGCCATCTAAGGCCTCGTCATTGACATCAGTGACCGTGCGCCCGGTCATGCGGATCTGGCGGCGAGTGTGTACGCCTTCAGGTTGTGCGGTAGTGGCGAGGTAAAAGGGGCGAGCCATGGGCGCGCGCCAATCCAGCAGCAGGGTGCGGTAGTTTTCTTCGCGCGCATCCAAACCCATGCGGCCGATATAGCGGCGATCGAGTCCTTCTTCCGTCGGGTTATCGCCGGGGGCATCGATATCGATGCGGCCAAAGACGAGCCCCATCTGTGCGACGTTGAGGCGGTCCAATTTGGCCTGCAAGCCGTGGTATTCCGTTTCGCGGCGCACTAAGGCATCAGCATCGGGAGTCGCCGGGTCGACCTCGGCCTGGACCTCATTTAGGCGCGCGTTTGCCGCGGCTACCTCGTCATCGAGGCGGTCAAAGAGGCCATCGACATAGTTCTGCTCGGCTTCGATGGCAGAAATTCCAGCGTTTTCCGCGCGGCTAGATGAAGTTGCATCAGCGGGAGAATGATTGGCTGGAGAATTCTTCGGTGCAGAGTTCACAAGACTCCTCAGAATGAAACACGAAAATATGGGTGGGCGCGCATCCGCGTGCCGCGTAGGGGAGGTTCGAGTTTAGACCTTGCCGTGACAAAGAACAACGGCCCAGCGTAGGGCTGGGCCGTGTGCGAGGGTTAAGGCGAATTACTTAGCGCGCTTTTCAATCTTCTTGATAGCGGCTTCGATCTTCTTATTAGCCTTCTTCTGCAGCTTATCTGCCTGCTTGGAAGCCTTCTTAGCAGCGCGCTTGGAGTCTGCTTTGTCGAGCTTCGAGGCTGCGTCATCGGCACGCTTTTGTGCCTTGTTCGCAGCCTTGACGGCACCCTTGCGGGCGGTCTTAGTGTTGGACTCAGCGGACTTCAGCCATTCCTGCTTGTTGTCGCCAACGTAAGACTTGGCGCTATCTACGGAGTCCTCGATGAATGACTTCGCATTGTCCAAGAAGCCGCGGCCGGAATCCTGCCAGTCTTCCTTGTTGTCATCGACGTAGTCCTTGGCGTCATCAACATAGGACTTTGCGGTATCCAGCAGGCCGCGACCGGTGGACTGCCAGTCATCCTTGTTGTCATCCACGTAGGCCTGCGCCTTCTGAGAGGTTTCGTTGAACCAGTCGCCGGCCTTGTTGGACAGCTCGTTGGCGCGAGCGGAAAGCTCCTCGCGCTTTTCCTGGGACTCAGACTTGGTGGGCAGCGCCTGCTGAATCTTCTTATTGGTGCGCTCACCGGCCTTCTGTGCGCGCCAGCGCAGGGACGGCTTGCCCTCTGTGTCCTGGGTGGTGATAAAGAGCGCGCCGAGCAGGGCGGTATTGGTAATGAAGCCGTTGCGACGGTCTTCCTTGTCCTTCTTATTATCTGCGGCCCAGAAGTTATTCTTGCCCACCAAGTTGGGCAGGGTAGCGGCAGCCAGCACGGCTGCGGAGGTGCGCGGTGCCTTGCCCAGAGCCAAGGTGGTACCTGCACCGATCTTTGCGCCGCCGAGGGCGCGGGTAGCTAGCTCCGGATCATTGGGAATGAGGTTCTTGTACCCGGAGGGGACGAACTTGCGCAGGGTCTTGAGGAAGCCTTCGGTTTCCTTGGTGTGCTCCGAGGCATTGCGCAGGTCGTCTACACCTTCCCATACAAATACCGATGCCAGCATGGGGCGGGCAAACTTGCGAATCATAGTCCTTTAAGCTCCTTAGCTCGTTGTTCTAGACCAATCGTGTGATTGACCATTATACGCTGAAATAGCCGCCTAGATCACCAACGGCGCTCCCACCAATCACCCAACTTGGGGCGTTCTTCCCCCAAGGTGGTGGGCTTGCCATGACCCGGGCGGATGATGGCGTTATCTGGGAACTCTTCGAAGACACGCTTGGTGACGTCCTTATATAGCCGCACAAAGTCGCCTTCAGAGGTCGTTCGGCCCAATCCACCGGGGAATACGGAATCTCCCACAAAGAGGTTGGTGACACCGTCAACGGTGGCCACAAGCGCGACGCCGCCGGGGGTATGGCCACGCAGGATGATGATCGGCAATTTCATGCCGGCAAAGTCGATGGAATCGCCCTCGCGCAGCTCAACGTCCACGTCTTCTGGAATGGCGGGCGAATCTATAAAGGAGGCGTAGTGTTTTGCGTTGGTTGCCTCCAAAACCTCGCCGAGAGCCCGCACGTGATCCCAGTGGCGATGCGTGGTGAGAACGGCGGTGATATCAACGCCGGCCTCGCGCGCCATGTCGAGGATGGCGGGGGCGTCATCGGCGGCATCGACAAGCAAGCCTTGATCGCCGGCGGTGAGCAGGTAACAGTTATTGTCCATCTCCGAAACGGAGATTTGGTGAAGATGTAGCTCGTTAGTCATACATTCCAGCTTACGGGTACATTCAAGGGGAGATTAAAATCTATGATGTGGAGGCTGGAGCGCAGTGGCAGAACGATTGATTGTGCGAGGCGCACGGGAACACAATCTCAAGGGCGTGGATATCGATATTCCGCGCGATAAAATGGTGGTTTTTACTGGGCTTTCGGGTTCCGGTAAGTCCTCGCTGGCCTTCGATACCATCTTTGCGGAGGGCCAACGCCGCTACGTGGAATCGTTGAGCTCTTATGCCCGGATGTTTTTGGGCCAGATGGATAAACCCAACGTGGAATACATCGGTGGCTTATCGCCGGCGGTGTCCATCGATCAGAAATCCACGAACCATAACCCGCGCTCTACCGTGGGCACGATTACGGAGATCTACGACTACCTCCGCTTGCTCTTCTCGCGCGCCGGCACGCCGCACTGCCCCAAGTGCGATGCCGTCATCGAGCGTCAGACGCCGCAGCAGATCGTCGATTCCGTGCTGGAGCAGGAAGAAAAGCTGAAGTTTCAGGTGCTTGCCCCGGTAGCGCGCAAGCGCAAGGGCGAGTTTGTTGACCTCTTCCAAGACCTTTCGGCACAGGGCTACTCCCGCGTGCGCGTGGATGGAGAGACCCACCAGTTAAGTGATCCGCCAAAGCTGAAGAAGCAGGTTAAGCACACCATCGAGGTGGTGGTGGACCGGTTGCAGGTCAAAGCCTCCCAGAAGCAACGCCTGACCGATTCCGTGGAAACGGCTTTGCGGCTTGCCGATGGCCTCGTCACCATCGAGTTCGTTGATAAAGAGGAACTCACGCATACTTATTCTGAAAAGGCGGCCTGCCCCAATGGCCATGCACTTACCATCGAGGAGTACGAGCCGCGCGCGTTTTCCTTTAACGCCCCCTTTGGCGCCTGCCCGGTCTGCGATGGCTTGGGCACTAAGCTCGAAGTGGACGTGGATCTGCTGATTCCGGATCCGGATGCCCCAGCCGTCGATGCCGTGCAGCCGTGGCATTCGAGCCCGAACTCCCGGTACTTTGTCAAACTCGTGGAAGGTTTGGGCAAGGCCATGGGCTTTGATCCGCAGACCCCCGTCAGCGAGCTCACGAAGCAACAGCGCGATGCCTTGATTTACGGCACTGAAACCGAAGTGCGGGTGCGCTATAAGAACCGCTATGGGCGCCAGCGCAATTGGACCGCGCCTTTTGAAGGAGCCGTTGGCTTTCTGCACCGCAAATTAGATACCACGGATTCGCAGTCCCAAAAGGATCGGCTGCTGCAATACACCCGCCGGGTGCCGTGTAGCACGTGTAAGGGAACGCGGCTGAAGCCGGAAATCCTCGCCGTGCGACTGGCATCGACCTCGCATGGCGAACAGTCAATCGCGGGACTGAGTGCCCTGTCCATCGAGGATGCCTCGGAATTTTTAGATTCGCTGGTCTTGGGCCACCGCGAGGAAATTATCGCCGGGGCGGTGCTAAAGGAAACACAAGCGCGCCTGCGCTTCTTATTGGACGTGGGACTTAACTATCTCACCCTGGATCGCGGCGCTTCGACCCTGTCCGGTGGCGAGGCCCAGCGCATCCGCCTAGCCACGCAGATTGGATCCGGGCTCGCCGGTGTGCTCTATGTGCTGGACGAGCCGTCCATCGGTTTGCACCAGCGCGATAATCACCGTCTGATTTCAACCTTGCAGCGCCTGCGCGATATTGGCAATACGCTCATCGTGGTGGAACACGATGAAGACACCATCCGCTCGTCTGATTGGCTGGTGGATGTGGGCCCGCGCGCCGGCGAATACGGCGGCGAAGTGGTCTACCAAGGCGAGCCCGCTGGCGTGGAGGCGGTAGAAGAGTCCCTAACGGGGCAGTACCTGTCCGGTTCCAAGGTTTTGGCCGTTCCCGATCACCGTCGCGACATTGATAAAGACCGCACCTTAAAAGTAGTTGGGGCACGGGAAAACAACCTGAAGGGAATCAATGTCGAGATTCCGCTCGGCGTGCTGGTGTGCATTACTGGTGTGTCCGGATCAGGCAAGTCCACCGTGGTCAATGAAATCTTGGCCAAGACGCTGGCTAATAACCTCAACCGCGCCCGGCAGGTTCCGGGACGCGCCAAGCGCGTAGAGGGCATCGAGCACTTGGATAAGCTGGTGCAGGTGGATCAGAGTCCGATTGGCCGCACCCCGCGTTCCAACCCGGCTACCTATACCGGTGTTTTTGATAAGATTCGTAATCTTTTTGCAGAGACCCAAGAGGCGAAGGTGCGCGGTTACAAGGCCGGACGTTTTTCCTTCAACGTCAAAGGCGGGCGGTGTGAGGCCTGCCAGGGCGATGGCACCATCAAAATCGAGATGAACTTCCTGCCGGATGTCTATGTTCCGTGTGAGGTCTGCGAGGGCGCGCGCTATAACCGCGAGACCTTGGAGGTCCACTACAAAGGGAAAAACATCGCGGAAGTGCTGGACATGCCCATCTCGGAGGCCGCGGAGTTTTTCGAGCCCATTACTTCCATCCACCGCTACTTGGCCACGCTTGTCGATGTCGGCTTGGGCTATGTCCGCCTCGGCCAAGCTGCCACTACCTTATCCGGAGGTGAGGCCCAGCGCGTGAAGCTCGCCTCGGAGCTGCAAAAACGCACCAATGGACGCACCATCTACATCTTGGATGAGCCGACAACCGGGCTGCACTTTGAGGATATTCGCCGGTTAATGCTAGTGATTCAAGGTTTGGTAGATAAGGGAAACTCTGTCCTCATCATTGAACATAACCTCGACGTCATCAAGGCTGCGGACTGGATTGTGGATATGGGGCCAGAAGGTGGCGCCGGTGGTGGCACCGTGGTCGCACAGGGCACGCCGGAAAAGGTCGCACAAGTGGAAGGCTCCTATACCGGCGGTTACCTCAAAGAAATGCTGTCCTAAAAGCTAAGAGGATAGTTTCTGTGAAAAATTGTCCTCCTTTTAAAACTTAGGCTAGTCTGTGGGGAATGAACCTGCGGCGGAGATTAGGAGCGATACTGGCCACGGTGCCTCTTGCCGCCATGGTGGCCTGCTCGTCCCCCGAGCAAGCCACGGACACGGCGGGGGAGGGGGCATCGGCAAGCGCTAGCGATAATGCGAATGCTGCGATCTCCAACGACCTAGACCGCGCTGTTAAGACAGTGTCCAAGGACTATGACGCCAAGGTTGGGGTAGCCATCTCCGCTGGTGAACAAAAAATCTCTGCAGGAGACAAAGGCGAAGGCCCCGTGTGGTCCACCATCAAAGTGCCCATCGCCATTGCGGCACTGCAGGACGGAGCCGATCCGTCCTTGGTGGATTTGGCCATCAAAGAGTCCGATAATGACGCCGCTTACGCATTGTGGTCGCAGGTTCAGTGGGAAGAAGGTGTGGCCTCAGAGGCGGTGGAAAAACTCTTGCGCGAGCACGGCTCGAAAGCCTCCATTGACGATGATGGTTTTGGGTACTCCACCTGGCCATTGCAGGAGCAAGCAAATTTTGGAGCGCAATTGCCCTGTATCAAGGAAGCCGAATACGTCCATGAGGTTTTAAATGACATCGTGGAATGGCAAAACGTTGGCCTCTCCAAACACACAAGCACCCGGGCAAAAAGCGGCTGGGGACTCGATGAAAATAGCGATGACTACACCTTCCGGCAATTCGGCGTGCATGAAAAGGATGGTAAAAGGGTAGGGGTAGCCCTAAGCGTCGTCGTCGAAGGCGAGGATTATGAAAGTGGCTCCGCCGCGATTGATGATCTTGCCGATGACGTCCTCAAGGTCATCGACAAATCCATTGAAGATAAAAATCTAGGGCCCGATTCCACCTGCGAGGATGCTTAGTTCACCGCGGTTTGCCTTGAGTGGCAGCGGCTGCTAGTCTCATACCTACTACCGCCCAAGGTACCTTTTGCAGGAACCTGGGTCACAAGCGGAGATTCTCCCACCCGATGCCGCGAACTTAAAGCTCGTTGGATAACGGTAAAGGTAACCAGACATTAGTGTCTGGCTCTGTGAGATCTCCCGGCTGCCAGTGGCAGACCGGGTTAGATTCGTTTGTGGTCCACGGTAGGTGAACTCATTACCCAAAACCCCTAATCGAGGAGAACCACAATCAGCGCTGAAGCTCGCATTAATGAGCGTATCCGAGTACCCGAGGTCCGTCTTGTCGGACCCGGTGGTGAACAGGTGGGTATCGTCCGCACCGATGATGCCCGCAAGCTTGCCTATGAAGCTGACCTGGATTTGGTCGAGGTTGCTCCAAAGGCTAAGCCCCCAGTTGCCAAAATCATGGACTACGGCAAGTTCAAGTATGAGCAGGCCCAAAAGGCTCGCGAATCTCGTAAGAACCAGCAGCAGACCGTGGTGAAGGAACAGAAGTTCCGTCCGAAGATCGACGATCACGATTATGAGACCAAGAAGAGTAACGTAGTTCGCTTCCTGGAAAAGGGATCCAAGGTCAAGGTGACCATCATGTTCCGCGGCCGCGAGCAATCGCGACCGGAGCTGGGTTTCCGGCTTTTGGAGCGGTTGGCCGATGACGTCGCTGAGGTTGGCGTAGTTGAGTCCCGCCCCAAGCAGGATGGTCGCAATATGACCATGGTTTTGGGTCCGGTTCGTAAGGGCAAAAAGTAAACCATATTCCACGTAGGATTTAAGGACTTATACTCATGAAGCAGAAGACCCACAAGGGCACCGCAAAGCGCATCAAGGTGACCGGTTCCGGCAAGCTGCGCCGCGAGCAGGCAAACCGCCGCCACTTGCTGGAGGGCAAGCCTTCCAAGCGCACCCGTCGCCTCAAGGGCACCGAGTCCGTCTCCCAGCCAGACACCAAGCGCGTCAAGCGCCTGCTCGGTCGCGCCTAAAAGCGCCCAATCAACCCACATCCACCATCTCAATCAGAATTTAAGGAAGTATTACTGTGGCACGAGTAAAGCGCTCAGTTAACGCAAAGAAGAAGCGTCGCGCGATCCTGAAGTCCGCCAAGGGCTACCGCGGTCAGCGTTCCCGCCTGTACCGTAAGGCCAAGGAACAGTGGCTGCACTCTATGACCTACGCTTACCGCGACCGCCGCGCGCGTAAGTCTGAGTTCCGTAAGCTGTGGATCCAGCGCATCAACGCTGCTGCCCGCATGAACGACATCACTTACAACCGCCTCATCCACGGCCTGCGCTTGGCCGAGATCGAGGTAGACCGCAAGATCCTCGCCGAGCTTGCCGTCAACGACTTCGAGGCTTTCTCCGCACTGTGCGAGACCGCCAAGGCTGCCCTGCCCGAGGACGTCAACGCACCGAAGGCTGCGTAAGCTTTTCAGCTACACAGCTGCTCGCCCACTCCATCACCGGTTAATCCCCGGCGTGGGGTGGGTTTCGTGCTATTTCAACGCCTGATGCTCGCCAAAGTCGTGCACGCTGTGTGCTAGATTGATGAACCTATAACCCCAGCATTTCCAAGGAGAACTCCGCGTCATGACGAGCCCTTATAACCGTGAGCAACCAGAAGGCAACCCCGGTTCGAGTCAATTTTCTGGCCAGGACCGGCCGTATTACTCCCAGGAGTTCCAATCCGGTGGTTATGCGCCGCAGGGCTATCCGCAGCAACAATATGTAGCTGCAGGTAACCAGAAGTCTTGGGTTGCTACCTTGCTCCTGTGCTTCTTCTTGGGCAGCGTCGGTGCGCATAACTTCTACACTGGACGCACTACTTATGCCATTGTGCAGTTGTCGCTCAATATCCTCGGCTGGTTTACCTTCTGGTTCCTGTTGGGCATCCTCTTCTGGGCCGTGCTGGGAATCTGGGTACTTGTTGAGTTCTTCATGATTCTCCTTGGTGTGGGTGATTATGACAAAGACGCGCGCGGAGTTCCCCTTCAGAAATAAGCGATTGCGCCAAGGCCCTGCCGGATTTCTGGCAGGGTTTTGTCATGCCTAAGGTGCGAAACGAGCAGTAATGGGGCCAAGGTAGAGTAGAGCCTATGAATTTAGACTTTGAGTCCGCCTTTACCGAACGCACTCCGCGCATTGTTAACGCGGCGAAATTGCACCGAGCTGCTAACCGCAAGAAGGCCAAGCAATTCATTATCGAGGGCGAAAATGCCGTGGACGCCGCGGTGTCTACAGGTGCGGCCACGGATGTATTCGTGACGGAAAAGGCCGCAGAGCGCTTCGCGGAGATTGTCACGGCCTGCGGGTACATGGATGTCTACGTCCATCCCATTACGGACAAGGCCGCAAAGCACCTAGCCGATACCGCGACAACGACGGGAATTTTTGCTCTGTGCAGTTCCTCGGTCTTGTGGTCTGCAGGAAAGATTCTCAATGGAAAGCCGAATTTGATTTCAGTGCCGGTACTTACCTCGGAGCCCGGGAACGCGGGGACGTTGATTAGGACTTCGGACGCGATGGGCGCCGACGGCGTGATCTTCGCCGGCGAGACCGTGGATCCCTTAGGCAGCAAGGTTGCCCGCGCTTCGGCCGGCTCCTTATTCCACGTCCCGGTTGCGCGCGATCCCAATATCAAGGACGTTCTCGGCCAATTGCGCAAGTCTGGCATGCAAATCGTCGCGACGGCCGCAGATGGGGAAGTAGAGCTTGCCGATGCCGACCTCACCCAACCCACCGCCTGGCTCTTCGGAAATGAAGCCCACGGGCTGGGCGAGCTGCTTGAAGAGGCCGATATGCGGGTGCGCATCCCGCTGCGGGGGCGCGCGGAGTCACTCAACCTTGCCACCGCGGCCAGTATTTGTTTGTACGAATCCGCCAAGGCACAGGAACAGAGTTAGGCCGCAATCGCGTTTATCCGCTGTAGCGAATGAAAAAGGGGTCCCTGGGACCGTCCGTGTCCTAGTGACAGAGTATGATTGCACGCGTTAGTTTTCGCGCGAGAAGAAGGTACGAAGTACGTGTCCGATACACCGCAGATCGAATTGACCGAACAGGCCCTCGGGGCCGCGGCCGATAAGGCTATCGCAGCCTTCGAAGCAGCAGAGACGCTAGAGGATCTCACCGCTGCCCGCCGCGAGCACTTAGGCGAAAACGGGTATATCCCGCAAGCCCGCCAATCCCTCGGCCAAATCCCCAAGGAACAACGCAAATCCGCCGGCAAGGCCGTCAATATGGCCCGCGGCAAGATGGAAAAACGTTTTTCGCAGGTCAAGGACGAATTGGAGCAGCAGGCTCGCGAGGCCCAGCTGAAGGCCGAAACCGTTGACGTGACCATTCCTACGACTCGGGCGCAAACGGGTGCGCTGCACCCCATTACCTCCTTATCGGAGCGCATTGCCGATATTTTCGTTGGCATGGGGTGGGAAATCGCCGACGGCCCAGAGATCGAGGCAGAGTACTTTAACTTCGATGCCCTGAACTTCAAGCCGGATCACCCAGCGCGCACCCTGCAGGATACGTTCCACGTGGGCAAGGAAGGCTCCAAGCAAGTTCTCCGCACGCACACCTCGCCGGTGCAGGTGCGCACGATGCTCGAGCGCGATGTGCCCCTGTACATCGCCTGTCCGGGGCGCGTATTCCGTACGGACGAGCTGGACGCTACTCACACCCCGGTCTTCCACCAGGTGGAGGGGCTCGCCGTGGATAGGGGGCTGACCATGGCTCATCTGCGCGGAACGCTTGAGCACCTGGCCAAGGTGCTCTTCGGCCCCGAAACCACGACGCGCATGCGCGTTAATTACTTCCCGTTCACGGAACCTTCTGCTGAGGTAGATGTGTGGTTCCCCAATAAAAAGGGCGGCGCCGGCTGGATTGAATGGGGCGGTTGCGGAATGGTAAACCCCAATGTGCTGCGCGCGGTAGGCGTTGATCCGGAAGAATATACGGGTTTCGCGTTCGGCATGGGCCTTGAGCGCACCCTGCAATTCCGCAATGGACTAACCGATATGCGCGACATGGTCGAAGGCGATGTCCGCTTCACCTTGCCCTTTGGCGTACAGGCTTAAAACCCAGAAAGGATAGATACATCATGCTTATTTCCCAAGACTGGGTTACCCGTATCCTTGGCGCTTCCAATCCGAATTGGAGCGTGTCCGCTGCCGATATGGATTCTGGTTTTGTCCGTGTAGGTTTTGAAACCGAGGGATATGAGCCTATCCCTGAGACTACTGGACCACTGGTCATTGGCCAGGTCGTAGAAATCGAAGAGCTTACGCAATTCAAAAAGCCCATTCGGTATTGCCAGGTCAACGTCGGTCAGGCCAATGGTACCGGTGAATTGCAGGGCATTATCTGCGGCGCGCGTAACTTCCGCTTGCACGACTACGTCGTAGTTTCCCTGCCCGGCGCAGAGCTGCCCGGCGGCTTCAAAATCGCAGCGCGCGAAACCTATGATCACATCTCCAATGGCATGATGTGCTCCGCTGCTGAGCTGGGCCTTGGTGCGCAGGCAAACGGCATCATCGTGCTGGGAGAGGAAGTTGCGGACATGGTGGGCGAAGACGCCCGTCCAGTCATCGGCCTTTCCGATACCGATTTTGACGTGAATATCACCCCAGACCGCGGCTACGCACTATCCGCGCGTGGGTTAAGCCGCGAGATCGCCTCGGCCTTCGATCTGGAGTTTAAGGACGTCGCCGATGCCCCAGCGGTCGCCGGAATCGATACCTCTGCTGTGCCAGAGGCCGAAGGATCGCTTCTCAACATCGATCTGCGCGAGGAAACCAAGGCGCAGCGATTTGGCGTGCGCAAGGTAACCGGCATCGATCCGCAGGCACGCACCCCATTTTGGATGGAACGCGAACTCATGCTGTGCGGTCAGCGCAGCGTCAATGTGGCAACGGATGTGACCAACTACGTCATGTTGCTCTTGGGCGCCCCGATGCATGCCTTCGATGCCAATGAAATCGCAGGCGACCTTACGGTGCGCAATGCACACGAAGGCGAGAAGTTTGAGACTCTCGATCACGTCACTCGCGAACTCGCTGGTGAGGACGTGGTGATCTGTGATGACAACGGCATCCAATCATTGGCCGGTGTCATGGGCGGCACGAGCTCAGAGATTTCTGACCAGACCACCGATGTCTACTTCGAGTCCGCAATCTGGGATCCCATTACCGTGGCCCGCACCTCTCGCCGGCACAAGCTTTCTTCTGAGGCATCGCGCCGGTTTGAGCGCGGCGTCGATCCGGCCATCGTCGAGGTGGCCCTCGATATTGCGTGTGCGTTGTTGCACTCCATCGCGGGCGGAACGATTGACAAGGGTCGCACCCTCGTCGGTGAGGTTGCTCAGCCACAGGCTATTCGTTTGCGTGCGGAAAAGCCGAGCGAATACGCCGGTGTGGAGTACTCCCGCGAGACCGTTATCTCCCGCCTCGAAGAAGTCGGTTGCTCCGTCGAAGCAGAATCGGATTTGGTACTTAAGGTCACACCCGCGACCTGGCGTACCGATATTTCCATGGACGTTGACCTCATCGAGGAGGTCTTGCGCCTAGAAGGCCTAGAAGATATCCCCACCGTTCTGCCTACGCCAGCAGGCGGTCGAGGTTTGACCCCAGCGCAAAAGCGCCGCCGCGCCATCGGCCACGGTTTGGCCTATGCCGGCTACGCAGAGGTATTGCCCACGCCGTTTATCGCAAACGACACCTTTGATGTGTGGGGCCTTGCCGCTGACGATGCCCGCCGCAATACCGTGGCAGTGCAGAACCCGTTGGAGTCTGACAAAGCCATCTTGGCCACGACCTTGCTTCCCGCAACGCTTGAGGCTTTGGGCCGCAACGTAGCTCGCGGCCGCAAGGATCTGGCGCTGTATGGCCTGCAGCAGGTGGCATTCAAGCGCGCAGAATCGTCACCGATGCCTTCCGTTGCCCAGCGTCCTGGCGATGAAGTTGTGGAAGAACTCCTGCGCACCCTCCCGGATCAGCCCTTGCACGTGGCAACCGTCGCTACGGGCAAGATGGAACACGAGGGCCCGTGGGGCGAAGGCCGCGATTACACTTATGCGGATGCCATCGAATCCGCACGTCTGGTTGCCCGCGCCGCGGGCCTTGATATCGAGGTCGAAGCCGCGCAACACCTGCCGTGGCACCCAGGCCGGTGCGCCGCCATCAAGGTGCCAGGAACAGATGACATCGTGGGCTACGCCGGCGAATTGCACCCCCAGATTCTTGAGGCGCTCAACTTGCCGCCGCGCACGTGTGCGATGGAGCTTAATATCACGGCGCTGCCGTTGACGGAGCGCTTCCCAGCGCCGGTGCTGTCTGCATTCCCAGCTTTGCACCAAGATATCGCGCTGGTGGTAGATGAAGATATCCCAGCGGAAAAGGTGCGCGCCACGGTAGAAGAGGGAGCAGGCGACCTCATCGAGTCGGTCGACCTCTTCGATATTTTCCGCGGTGAGCAATTGGGCGAGGGCAAAAAATCCTTAGCTTTCCAGCTGCAATTCCGCGCTGCAGACCGTACCTTGACCGATGAGGAGGTCAACGAGCACCGCACTACAGCCGCCGAATTGGCCAAGCAGCGCTTCGGCGCAGAAATGCGAGCATAGGGCAGACCCAGTAGTCCAGCCCTTTGCATTAAACGGCGAAGAACCAGACTTTGGTGGCACATAAGCCACTCGGGTCTTGGGTCTTCGCCGTTATGCTATTTCATGCAGATGTTTATTATTTTCACGCCTTGTGAGCTGCGAAAAGTAATCCAATTCACTGAATAACATACAGTGGAGCGTATTTCTTGCTATAGTTTCGGGTATGACGATTTCAGTAGCAGTGGCAGGGGCCACAGGATACGCTGGCGGAGAGATACTGCGCTTGCTGCTATCCCACCCTGCCTATCACTCCGGTGACCTGCGCATTGGTTCCTTGACGGGAAATTCCCAGGTGGGCCAGCGCGTCGCAGAAATTATGCCGCACCTGCCGCAACTGGCAGAGCGCGTTATCGCCGAAACGACACCCGAGGAACTTGCAGGACATGACGTCGTATTCTTGGGCTTGCCGCATGGACACTCGGCGCGGCTCGCGGAGCAATTGGGCGATGAGGTCACGATCATCGATTGCGCCGCCGACTTTCGGCTCCGCGAGGAGAGCGACTGGAAAGCCTATTACGGCGGGAACTATGCGGGGCAGTGGCCGTATGGCATCCCGGAAATCCCGGAAAACAGGTCAAACCTTAGAGGTACAAATCGGGTAGCCGTGCCGGGATGTTTCCCCACGGCCATTACCTTGGGGGCACTGCCCGCCATTGCGCGCGAGCTGGTGGAGCCAACCCTGTCCGTGATTGCCATTACCGGCGTCTCCGGAGCGGGAAAGAAGGCGTCGGTCGCGCAATTGGGCGCGGAGACCATGGGAAACGTGAAGGCGTATAAACCGGGCGGCACTCACCGGCATACCCCAGAAATCGTGCAAAACCTGCAACCATTTTCCCACGATGAGGTGTCTGTGAGTTTCACCCCGGTGCTTGCGCCCATGCCCCGTGGGATTCTGGCGACGATTACGGCGGAGCTGAAAGGGGGCATCGGCAAGCAGCAGGTGCGCACCGCATTTGAGGAATTCTATGCCGAAGAGCCCTTCTGCCTCGTGCTGCCAGAAGGCCAACAACCGGAAACCCAGAACGTGGTGGGCACGAACATGGTGCATATCCAAGCCCACGTCGATGAAAATTCCCACCGCCTCATCATTACCGCGGCGCTAGACAATTTATGCAAGGGTACCGCCGGTGCCGCCGTGCAATGTATGAACCTTGCGCTGGGATGGACAGAAACTTTGGGATTGCCCCAAGCCGCAGTCGCCCCTTAGGGCTGCGCACAATACAGAGGAGGAAATGATGACTACACCAGGAATCACAGGACCCGCCGGATTCAGTGCCGGCGCGGTAAAGGCCGGAATCAAGCCTTCCGGAAAATCGGATTTAGCTTTGATCGTCAATGAGGGCCCGCGCTCGGATGCGGCGGCGGTGTTTACGCGCAACCGCGTGGTGGCTTCCCCAGTAAAGGTCTCCCGCGAGGCGGTAGCGGATGGCCAGTTGCGCGCCGTAGTCATCAACTCCGGCAATGCCAATGCGTGCAATGGCGCGCAAGGCGATGCCGATGCGCGCGCAATGGTGGACGCCGTATCTCATCGCACGGATATCGCCGTGCAGGATATTGCCATCTGTTCTACCGGGCTTATCGGCGAGCCGTTGCCCATGGAGAATGCGCTTGCGGGCATCGCTGACGTCGTGCACCACGTGGGTACGACTCCACAGCACGGCAATGATGCCGCCACAGCCATTATGACCACGGATACCGTCCCCAAGGAATCCGCTTTTGCAGGCGATGGATGGTCCGTGGGCACTATGGGCAAGGGCGTTGGCATGATGGCGCCGTCGCTAGCCACGATGTTGGTCTGCATTACTACCGATGCCGTCGCTGACGCGGCGGTCCTCCAAAGCTCGCTGGAAAAGGCCTGCGCACAGACTTTTAATACCTTGGACGTGGACGGTTCAACCTCTACCAATGACACCGTGATTGTCATGTCCTCCGGGGCCTCCGGCGTACAGCCCAGCGAAGAAGAGTTGTACCAAGCAATCCTAGAGGTCTGCGCGGATATTGCGGATCAGCTCCAAGCCGATGCTGAGGGAGTGACAAAGCGCGTAAAGATCACCGTTGAAGGCACGGGCTCCGATGAGCAGGCGCTCAATGCCGCTCGCACCCTGGGCCGGGATAACTTATTCAAGTGCGCCATGTTCGGCTCCGATCCCAACTGGGGCAGGGTACTGGCCGCCGTCGGCATGGCGGATGCAGACATGGACCCAGACAACATCTCCGTCTATTTCAATGACCAGCCGGTATGCGAGCACTCGACGGGCGCGCCCGGGGCCCGCGATGTGGACTTGAGCGGGGCAGATATCGATGTCCGCGTGGATCTCGGCACCGGCGGTGAAGGTACGGCCTTTGTCCGCACGACGGACCTGTCCTACTCCTACGTTGAGATCAACTCGGCGTATAGCTCCTAGGAGGAGAAATGTTTCCCGGACTGAATAATCAAGAACGCGCTACGGTGCTGGCTGAAGCCCTGCCGTGGTTGCAACACTTCCGCGATAAAATCGTCGTCGTCAAGTATGGCGGCAACGCCATGGTGGATGAGGAACTCAAGGAAGCCTTTGCGGCGGATATGGTGTTTCTGCGCACCATCGGCGCAAAGCCCGTTGTCGTCCACGGCGGCGGCCCGCAGATCAATTCCATGCTGGATAAGCTCGGCATCGAAGGCGAGTTTAAGGGCGGTTTCCGCGTCACCTCGCCCGAAATCGTGGATGTGGTGCGCATGGTCCTTTTTGGCCAAGTCGGCCGTGGACTAGTAAACCTCATCAACTCGCACGGGCCCTACGCCGTGGGCACAAGTGGCGAAGACGCTGGACTTTTCCGCGCCACCAAGCGGTTTGTGGAAGTAGAAGGAGAGGCGACCGATATCGGGATGGTGGGCGATATCGTGGAGGTCAACCCGGCAGCCGTCAATGACATCATCGAAGCCGGCCGCATCCCGGTGGTCTCAACCATCGCGCCAGGAGCCGATGGCGAGGTATATAACATCAACGCCGACAGCGCCGCGGGTGCGCTAGCGAGCGCATTGGGAGCAGAACGCCTTGTCATCTTGACCAACGTGGAAGGCCTTTATACCGACTGGCCGAATAAAGACTCCCTAGTCTCCAAAATCGAAAGCGATGAGCTTACTGGGCTGCTTCCCGGCCTGAGCTCCGGCATGATTCCCAAAATGGAGTCCTGCCTCAATGCCGTGCAGAGCGGGGTATCCGCCGCGCACGTCATCGACGGCCGAATAGGCCATTCCGTACTCCTTGAGCTTTTAACCCCAGGCGGCATTGGAACGATGGTCCTGCCCGATGATTACGAAAAGCACGATTATCCCGAAGGCACAGTGTTCAGGAAGGACGATATCGCATGAGCGCACAAGAAAAATTAACCGGCCGATGGTCAGAAACGCTGGCCAATACCTACGGTGAGCCGCCACTCGGCTTGGTGTCCGGGGAGGGGGCTACCGTTACCGATGAGAACGGGAAAACCTACATTGACCTGCTGGCCGGCATCGCCGTGAATTCCTTGGGCTATGGCAATGCGGAGGTAGCAGATGCCGTTGCCAAGCAAAGCCGCACCCTTGTGCATACCTCCAATCTTTTTGCCACCCAACCTGTGCTCGACGCTGGGGCAAAGCTCATTGAGCGGGTAGGCGATAGCGACGCGCGCGTGTTTTTCTGCAACTCCGGCTCAGAGGCAAACGAAGCGGCATTCAAGCTCGCGCGGCTCACCGGTAGGCGGCGCATCCTCGCCGCGCACCATGGTTTTCACGGGCGCACAATGGGCTCTTTGGCCATGACTGGGCAGCCCGATAAGCAAAAGGCATTCCGCCCACTGCCAAGTGGCGTGGAATTTTATCCTTACGGCGATATCGACTACCTGCGCCAATTAGTGGAGCAAGACGCCGCGGATACCGCCGCCATCATTTTCGAGCCGATTCAGGGTGAGACCGGAATTATCCCCGCTCCCGCCGGTTTTATGCGGGCCGTTGCTGATTTATGCGATGAACACGGTATTTTGCTCATCGTCGATGAGGTCCAGGCCGGGGCAGG
The DNA here is from genome assembly GCF_040225855.1 of Corynebacterium sp. KPL2850. NCBI lineage: Bacteria > Bacillati > Actinomycetota > Actinomycetes > Mycobacteriales > Corynebacteriaceae > Corynebacterium > Corynebacterium sp. KPL2850. The sequence continues at coordinate 12,719 of NZ_JBEHFV010000021.1, read as the reverse complement.
GCGCACGGGGCAATTCTTTGCGCACGAGTTTGAGGGAATTTCCCCCGATGTCATCACCATGGCCAAGGGCCTCGGCGCCGGATTGCCCATCGGCGCCACTATCACCCGCGGTCGCGCCAAGGATTTATTTCAGCCGGGTTCCCACGGGACCACCTTTGGCGGAAACCCCGTGGCGTGCGCTGCGGCCAATGTAGTACTCGATGCACTCGATGAGAAGTTCTTGAATGAGGTCTCCGCCAAGGGCGAGCACTTAGCGCAGCAAGTAGAAAAGATTCCCGGGGTCAGCGAGGTGCGCGGCCGAGGTCTTATGCTAGGTGTTGTATTAAATGCGCCGGTGGCTCGCGAGGCCGTAAAGCGTGGATTTGAGCAAGGGATAATCCTCAATGCCCCGAGCGAGAACGTTTTGCGCCTTACTCCGCCACTGGTCATTTCCCAGCAGGAAATTGATACTGCCCTAGAAAAGCTACGCACCGTTGTGGAGGAATTAGTATGAGCTTGCGCCATTTCTTAGCCGATGATGACCTTAGCCCGGAGGAACAAAAAGAAGTCCTCGATCTCGCGGTTAAGCTCAAGGCCGATCCATTCGCGCGGCGCCCGTTGGAGGGACCAAAGACGATAGCCGTCCTCTTTGATAAGACGTCCACGCGCACCCGCTTTTCCTTTGAAACCGGAATTGCGCATATGGGCGGCAGCGCGATTACCGTTGATTCTTCGGGCACGCAGATGGGCAAGGGCGAGTCCTACCAGGATACGGGCGCGGTCTTGTCCCGCTACGTGGAGGCCATCGTCTGGCGCACATATGCCCACGACAACCTGGAACAGATGGCGGAGACTTCGACGGTTCCACTGGTCAATGCTCTTTCTGATGACCTGCATCCCTGCCAAATTTTGGCCGATCTTCTGACCTGCCGGGAAAACCTTGGCGATCTTGCTGGCCGCAAGGCGGTCTACCTTGGGGACGGCAATAATAATATGGCTAATTCTTATATGATTGGCTTTGCTACCGCTGGCATGGATATTTCCATCATTTCGCCGGAGGGGTTCCAGCCTCGTCCCGAATTTGTCGAGCGCGCACGGCAGCGCGGTAACGTTACGGTTACCGATGACGTTGCGGAAGTAGCCGGCGCCGATGTAGTCATAACGGATACTTGGGTGTCTATGGGCCAGGAAAACGATGGGCAGGACAGGCGCACGCCGTTTTTGCCTTATCAGGTCTCCGAAGACGTGATGGCAAAGGCGAAGGGCGACGCTATTTTCTTGCACTGCCTGCCGGCCTATCGTGGCAACGAGGTGGCAGCAGAGGTCATCGACGGGCCGCAGTCCCGAGTATTCGATGAAGCGGAAAATCGCCTGCATGCCCAAAAGGCACTGCTGGTGTGGCTGCTCGATATTAATAAGGAGAACAGCTAGCGATGAGCACCCCGAGCACTCGAAATGCCCGGCAGGCAAAGATTTTGGAAATCTTGGATCGCAACCGCGTCACGAGCCAGGTGCAATTATCGGAGCTCTTATTGGCAGAAGGCATCGATATCACGCAGGCCACGCTGTCGCGGGATCTTGATGAGCTGGGCGCTAAGAAGGTCAAGCGAGACGGTGGGCGCTCGTACTATATGGTTGCAGGCGAGCTGGAACAATTCGAAGACCAAGTAGGCGGACCGCGCGAAAAGCTGCGGCGCATGTTGGATGAATTGGTGGTCTCCCACGATTCTTCGATGAATATCGCGATGTTGCGCACGCCAGCGGGCGCGGCGCAATATCTCGCCAGCTTTATCGATCGTGTGGGCCTGCACGATGTAGTGGGGTGCATCGCTGGTGATGACACTATTTTTGTGCTGGCGCGCGAGGGAGTCACCGGCGCGGAATTGGCGGAAAAGCTGAAGGCGCAGAATATTTAAAGAATAGTGGCATTCTCACACCCGCTCGTATATTATTTAATTAACCGAATTATTTTCAATCAATGAAGGAGTCTTAGCATGTCTGCACGCGTAGTCTTGGCCTATTCCGGTGGCCTCGATACCTCGGTAGCCATTCCATACCTGGCAAAGATGACCGGCGGCGACGTTGTTGCCGTCTCCCTTGACTTGGGTCAGGGCGGCGAGGATATGGAGTCCGTACGCCAGCGCGCGCTCGATTGCGGTGCGGTGGAGTCCATCGTTATCGATGCCAAAGATGAGTTTGCGGAGCAATACTGCGTGCCCACCATCAAGGCGAATGGCAAGTATATGAAGCAGTACCCGCTGGTATCTGCCATTTCCCGCCCGCTTATTACCAAGCACCTCGTGAAAGCCGCGCAGGAGCACGGCGGAACGCACGTCTCCCACGGTTGTACCGGTAAGGGCAATGACCAGGTGCGCTTCGAGGTGTCCTTCCGTGCCCAGGATCCATCGTTAGAGATCGTCGCCCCGGCGCGCGATTATGCATGGACCCGCGATAAGGCCATCGATTTTGCGGAAGAGATTAACCTTCCGATTGAGCAGTCTGCGGCCTCGCCATTTTCCATTGACCAGAACTTATGGGGCCGTGCGGTAGAAACCGGTTTCCTAGAGGATCTGTGGAACCCACCGACAAAGGATCTCTACGCATATACGGAAGACCCGGGCCTGGGCAATGCTCCGGATGAGATCATCATTTCTTTTGAGAAGGGTGTTCCGGTTGCAGTCGATGGCAAGAAGTTGACCCCGCTGCAGGTCATCGAAGAGGTCAACCGCCGCGCTGGTGCCCAGGGCATCGGCCGCTTGGACATGGTAGAGGACCGGTTGGTGGGCATTAAGTCCCGCGAGGTTTACGAGGCACCGGGCGCCATGGTGCTCATTCAGGCCCACGAGGCGCTGGAGGATGTCACCGTGGAGCGCGAGCTGGCGCGCTACAAGCGCCTGACGGATGCGCGGTGGTCCGAGGAGGTCTACGACGGCCTGTGGCACTCGCCGCTCAAGCGCTCCCTGGATGCCTTCATTGAGGAGTCCCAGGAAAACGTCACTGGCGATATCCGCCTGAGCCTGCACGCAGGTACCGCGACCGTCACCGGCCGTCGCTCTGGCCAGTCGCTGTACTCCTTCGATCTGGCCACCTATGACACCGGCGATACCTTTGACCAGACCGCAGCTAAGGGCTTTGTCCAGTTGCACGGCTTGTCCACCCAGATTTCTAACCAGCGTGACCGCGACGGCGGTTTCCCCACCAGCGCAGAAAAATAGGCACCGATGGAACCACACAAGACTAACGAAGGCGCGCTCTGGGGCGGCCGGTTCTCAGGCGGCCCTTCCGAGGCGATGTTCGCCCTCTCGGTGTCCACGCACTTTGACTGGGTCCTTGCTCCTTACGACGTACTCGCCTCGAAGGCGCATGCCAAGGTGCTGCACAAGGCAGGGCTGCTTTCCGATGCCGACCTAGACACCATGCTTTCCGGACTCACCGAGCTCGGGGAGAAGGTAGCTTCGGGCGAATTTGTCCCAGCACCCACCGATGAAGATGTGCACGGCGCCATGGAGCGCGGCCTCATCGACATCGTCGGGCCCGAGGTAGGCGGCCGCCTGCGCGCGGGACGTTCCCGCAACGACCAAGTTGCCACCCTCTTTCGCATGTGGGTGCGCGATGCCATCCGCGATACGGCCCTGCAAGTCTCCGAGCTTGTCGATGCCCTAGCGGATCAAGCCGCCGCGCATCCCGAGGCCATCATGCCGGGCAAGACGCACTCCCAGGCCGCGCAGCCCATCTTGCTTGCCCACGAATTATTGGGCCATGCTCAACCGCTGCTGCGCGATATTCAGCGCCTGCAGGACCTGGATAAGCGGCTAGCCGTATCCCCGTATGGCTCGGGTGCGCTCGCAGGTTCCTCCCTGCAGCTTGACCCAGAAGCTATCGCCGCAGAGCTCGGGTTCGATTCCGCAGCGGAAAACTCCCTGGATGGCACCGCGTCCCGCGATTTTGCCTCAGAAACGGCCTTTGTGCTGGCGCAGATCGCCCTGGACATGTCCCGGCTGGCAGAAGAGATCATCTACTGGTGCACCCCGGAATATGGCTACGTCACCTTGGATGACGCGTGGTCGACGGGCTCATCCATCATGCCGCAAAAGAAGAACCCGGATATCCCGGAACTTACCCGCGGCAAGACCGGGCGCCTGATTGGCAACCTCACTGGGCTGCTATCCACGCTCAAGGCACAGCCGCTGGCTTATAACCGCGACTTGCAAGAGGACAAAGAACCCATCGTGGACTCGGTGGCACAGCTCAACCTATTGCTGCCATCGATGACCGGGCTTGTGTCCACCTTGTCCTTTAATGAGGACAGGATGCGCGAGTTGGCGCCACGCGGATTTACCTTGGCCACCGACCTAGCAGAGTGGATGGTGCGCCAAGGCGTACCCTTCCGCGAAGCACACGAGGCTTCTGGTGCATGCGTACGCATCGCCGAAGAGAGGGGAGTGGACTTGGTGGATCTCACTGATGAGGAACTTAGGGGCGTCGACAAGCGGCTGACCCCAGAGGTGCGCGAGGTCCTGACCATTGATGGTGCGGTCGCTTCCCGCACAACCAAGGGCGGGACCGCCGGCGTCCGCGTTACTGAACAGCGCGAAACCGTCCGTCAGCATGCCGCCGCGGCGCGTAAGTGGGCTACCAAGCCAGTGCGCACGTAGAACTAGAAGGGCGACAGACAAGGGCCCTGGCTTATCTAAAAGATAAAAATGCCCTCATCAATGAGAGGATGGCATTCCATGAGACGTTGCGGGTTGGCCCCTGATGCCGCCTGCGACGTTGTGCAATGTAATGCCGCGCCGTTCGGCCTCTTCGGCGAAGGCTGAGATGAAGCTGGCCGAGCGCTTGCCGGAGGCGCAGTACAACCACGCGTCGCTAAGTCCCTCGGACTGCAGGGAATCAAGCAGGCAGCGCGCTGCCTCTGGATCTTCCAGCCACACGGAGGTCGGTAGATGGTAATGCTTGGCGGTGGCGTCAAAAAAGAAATCATCGATGGCGGCCTCACCGGTTTCACGCACATCGATGGCCGCGGCCCCATCGCGCAGCTTGTCGAATATCTCGGCATCGGTATCATCGTCCTCCGGCACGGAACAGGCAGCACCACCGTAGTCATGTTGCAGCTGGGTGGTTAGTTCGCGTGCCGGGTCGCGGGGCACGCGGAAGTGAGTGATGGAGGCAGTCAGGGCATCGTAGATGCTCAACAGACCCACCCGGTCGCGGTTCATGCCGGTTGCAAACTGGATCAACTCGGTGGACATCAGGCCCGCGACCACGCTGGTGGTCACGCCCAGCACACCGGCGGTGGCGCAATCGGGCACGGAATCGGAGTCGGGTTGCAGGGGATAGAGGTCGCGCATGCCCACGCCCGACTCGGCGCCGGGCCCAGACCACCACACTGCGCAGTCGCCCCGGAAGCGCAGCACCGAGCCCCATACCAGCGGGGTGCCCGTGATCTCCGCGGCATCGGCTGCTAGGAACTTGGTGGTAAACGTGTCGGAACCATCCACTAGGATGTCCACCCCGCGGAGGTAGTCCACGGCATTGTCAGCAGTAAGTCGGTCGCGAATCGCATGCACCACGATGCCGGGCTGCAGTTGCTGGAGCTTTTCGGCTGCGACGTCCACCTTGGGCCTTCCCACATCGTGGGCGCCAAATAGAATCTGGCGGTGGATATTGCTCAGATCCACCGTGTCGTCGTCGATCACAGAGATCTCACCCACGCCGGCTGCAGCCAGCTGCTGCATCAGGGGACAGCCCAAACCACCAGCGCCGATGACGAAGACGTGGGTGGAGTGCAGCGCCTCTTGCTGGGCGATGCCGAAGCCAGGCAACAGCGTTTGGCGGGCAACCCTGTGCAACTCTTCGCGGGGCAGTTGGCTCATTACAGGACCTTGTCTTCCCAGCTAGCCAACCCCTCGAACGATGACGAGGCTACGGCGTGCTGTCGCTTTGGAATGCGGCCGGCTTGGCGGGCCAACCGGCCGCCTTCCACGGCGAATTTCATTGCGGTGGCCATCGCCAGGGGATCCTGGCAGCGGTTGATGGCACTGGCGAGAAGCACGCCATCGCACCCCAGCTCCATGGCCAGTGCAGCATCGGAGGCCGTGCCCACACCGGCATCCAGCAGCACGGGCACGTGGGTACGCGAACAGATCAGCTCGATATTGTGCGGATTCAGGATGCCCAGGCCCGTGCCGATGGGCGAGCCCAATGGCATCACCGCATCCACGCCAACGTCTTCTAGCCGCTTGGCGATGACCGGATCGTCGCTCGTGTATGCCAGCACCACGAATCCTTCGGCAACCAGCAACTCGCAAGCATCTACGAGCTCCACCACGTCCGGCAGCAGCGTGCGATCATCCGCGATAACCTCCACCTTCACCCAATTGGTGCCCAGCGCCTCGCGGGCTAGCTTGGCGGTTGTAACGGCATCGCGGGCGGTGCGGCACCCAGCTGTGTTGGGCAGTACGTCAATGTTCAACCGCTGTAAGAGCTCGAAGACGGACTCCCCACCGGAGCTTGTGGCACTGTGCCGACGCATGGCCACGGTGGTCAGCTGCGTACCGCTGGCAACCAGGGATTGTTCCAACATAGCCTGGCTGCTGGCACCGCCGGTTCCCATTACTAGGTGCGAATCGAATTGTTTATCTGCGATAGTAAGCATGGCTAAAGCTCCTAACCGCCCTGCACGGCGGTGAGGATATCCAGCACGTCGCCGTTGGAGACTTCATAAGACCAGTTGCTGGCTGGGACAACATCGCCATTGACGGCTACGGCCACGCCTTTCGGCGCGGCGTCGCCAGTTTCTGCTTCTACGATGGCGGCCACGGTGATGTGCTCATCGTTGCTGCGGGGTTCTCCATTAACCGTGTATTCCATGGTGCTTATTCCTTTCTTTTGTGGCTATCGGGCGTGGCGTAGTGGATCGCAGGCCGAGATGTCCAACCCCGGGGACGTGCCCAACCCCAACTGGGCACCTACCTTAGCCCCGAAGGCGGACAGGAGGATTCCGTGGCGGAAGTATCCGGTAGAGACCACTAGCCCGTCGCGTACTTTGCCCAGGTAGGGAAGGTCATCGGGAGTGCCGGGCCGGGCTCCAACGATCGCTTCAATGAACTCGCATTCCTCCAGCCCAGGAACCACGCGGATGGCATCTCTAAGAAGCGTGTGCACACCGTCTACGGCAGGCCCCTTGCGGTTGTCTTCGCGGCTGGTCGCCCCGACGGCGATGGTGCCATCGGTGCGGGGGATGACATATACCGGCCGGTCCTCCACGAATGCGCGCACCACCCGGGTGATTGGCTCTAGCTCTTCAGGCACCCGCAGCCGCAGCATGTCGCCGTACACCGGCCGAAGTGCCAGGGGATTAGCGCCCTCGAACCAGCCGTCCACCTCCTTGGCGCCCAGCCCGTTGCAGAGGTAGATCATGTCGGCGGTGACCATGCGGGCATCGGCAAGCTGCACATTTTGTCCGTCGATGCGCATTGCTGCCGTGGACAGAAAGCGAACCCCGGCGTGCTGCAGGTATTCCAGCAGGCACGCGCTAAACATGCGCGGGTTGATCTGGTGGTCGCCCGGGATCTCCACCGCGGCCGCCAGCTGGGGACTTAAGCCCGGCTCAAGCTTTCGGGCCTGCCGAAGTGGCAGCGCGTGGGCATCCATGCCGTGTTTCTGCTGTAGCGCCAGCAGCTCGCGGATGTGTAAGCCATCGGCGCGGTCAGCCCCTACCACCAGGGTGGATTCACTGCGGTGGCCGGTCGGCGCTGAGGTTTTGCCAGCCAACCTGGCCAGTAGGTCAGGGAACATCTCGCCCGAAGCCACCATCAGCGGGTACAGCGGTTCTTGCCGGTATTGCACCTCCGCAACCGGAGCCAGCATGCCACCAGCCACGAACGTGGCACCGCTGATGGGCTTGGGATCTACCACTAGGATTTTCTGCGGGTCCACGCCCGCATCTACCAGTTCGAATGCGGTGGTAAGCCCAATGATTCCTGCGCCGATTATGGCGTGCTCGGTATTATTCATGGGAACCGTTTGCTGCGTTCGCGTTCGCCCGATCGAAGGCATCGACAACCGTGGCTGCCAGCGCAGCTGGATCATCGGAGTCCATAAAGGCACGCACAATCGCCACTCCAGCCACACCGGTTTGGGCCAGCGCTTCGGCGTCGGCGGCCTGCACGTCTCCAATTGCCACCACAGGAACGGCCGATGCACTCACGAGTGGGGGATAACCATCCAACCCCAGCGGGGTGCGGCCGGAGGTCTTCGTGGGCGTGGGGCGGAACGGTCCAGCTCCGATGTAGTCGATCACATCGGCGTACTCGTTAGCAGCCTGCACTAGATCAAGGGTGCCGGTAGTCAGCCCGATGATCGCATCCTCGCCAAGGATTCGCCGCGCCAAGCGCGGGTCCAGGTCGTCCTGGCCGATGTGCACGCCGTGGATGTTGTGCTCGCCCATGAGCGCGGCGGCTACGTCGACTCGGTCATCGATAAGCACACGCGTCGCCGGATTGGCTTCCTCGACTGCTGCGGCAACGTCGATGGCCAGGGCGGTCAAATCGCGCACGCTGATGGGCTTGCTGCGAACCTGAATCACGCCCGCGCCACCGGCGGCTGCTGCCGCGGCAACCTGTACGACCTTTTCCTGCGGTGCGCCCGTCACGTGGTAGCACCGCAAGTCCAGTAGGTTACCGTGCACTGTGTCCCGCTGCTTCCTTTTCCAAGTCCTCAGCTACTTCCTTGGCCTCGCTGCGGTTCAGATACAGCTTGGAACCCGCGCGGCGGAACTCCTCGGCCATTTCTTCTTCGCCTTCGGCATTTGAGACGCCCTCTTCGTCCACACTCTGGCGGCCAAAGCCCGGCAAGCCGAGGTCCTTGACCAGCGATTGCTCGTGGTTGGTGGCCAGAGCCTCGTCGATCTTCTCACCAAATGCGTCGCGGATGTCCTGGCTGATGCGCATGGAGCAGAATTTCGGTCCACACATCGAGCAGAAGTGGGCGGTCTTTGCCGGCTCCGCGGGCAGGGTTTCGTCGTGGTAGGACTGGGCGGTTTCCGGGTCCAGGGACAGGGCGAACTGGTCGTGCCAGCGGAACTCGAAGCGCGCCTTGCTCATCGCATCGTCCCACTCGTGGGCGCCGGGGTGGCCCTTGGCGACGTCCGCGGCATGCGCCGAGACCTTGTAGGTGATCACGCCGGTCTTCACGTCGTCCTTATTCGGCAGTCCGAGGTGCTCCTTCGGGGTGACGTAGCACAGCATCGCGGTACCACCCATGGCGATATTGGCCGCACCGATGGCGGAGGTGATGTGATCGTAGCCGGGAGCGATATCGGTAACCAGCGGTCCCAGGGTGTAGAACGGCGCACCGCCGCACCATTCCTGCTCCTTTTCGTTATTGACCTGCACCATGTTGAGCGGCACGTGGCCCGGACCTTCGACCATGACCTGCACGTCGTATTCCCAGGCGCGGTGGGTCAGCTCGCCGATGGTCTTTAGCTCGGCGAACTGGGCTGCGTCGTTGGCGTCGGCGATAGAACCTGGGCGCAGGCCGTCACCGAGTGAGAACGCGACGTCGTACTTGGCGAAGATCTCACACAGCTCGTCGAAGTTCTCATAGAGGAAGGATTCCTTGTGGTGGGCCAGGCACCAGCCGGCCATGATGGAACCGCCGCGGGAGACGATGCCGGTCACGCGCTTGGTGGTCAGCGGTACGAAGGGCAGGCGCACGCCAGCGTGGATCGTCATGTAGTCCACACCCTGCTCGCACTGCTCGATCACGGTATCTCGGAAGATTTCCCAGGTCAGGTCCTCGGCCACGCCGTCGACCTTCTCGAGTGCCTGGTAGATCGGCACGGTACCGATCGGCACCGGAGAGTTGCGCATGATCCACTCGCGGGTGGTGTGAATGTCGTTACCGGTGGATAGATCCATCACGGTATCTGCGCCCCAGCGGGTAGCCCAGCGTAGCTTGTCCACCTCTTCGCGGATAGAGGAGGTCACGGCGGAGTTGCCGATATTGGCGTTGATCTTCGTGTTGAAGGCATTGCCGATGATCATCGGCTCTGACTCCGGGTGGTTGATGTTATTCGGGATGATTGCCTTACCGGAGGCAACCTGCTCGCGCACCTTTTCTACATCGCAGTGCTCGCGCAGTGCGATGTATTCCATCTCCGGGGTGATAATACCCTGGCGGGCGTAGTGCATCTGGGTTACGCGCTTGCCTTCCTTGGCTCGCAGCGTCTCGCGGCTTATACCCTTCCACTCATCGCTGGCCTCGCCACGCTTGAGGGCGCGGTTACCGTCGTCCAACAGGTTGCGACGACGCCCCTCGTAGGCCTCCACATCGCCGCGGGCTTCGATCCACTCGCTGCGCAGGGCCTCTAGGCCTTCGGTCGGCTCGGCCCACGGGCCGCGGGTGCGGTAGAGCTTCTGCGGTGCGTTCGGGCCGGTAGGGGAATCGTCCAGCTGAACCTCGGTCTCCGGCACCTGTAGGGTGAAGGTCTTGCCGAAGGATTCCACCTGCTTTTCGATGGGGGCGAAGCTGTGTTTCGGGTGGATTTCCGCACCGTACTCGTCGTTCGGGATGGTAGTGCGGGTGTGCTGGGCCGACGTATCCGTCATAAATGACTCTCCTCATTCTTCCTTCGCTGGTTCTAACCAGGCAGGTTCTAGCGGTACTCGCGCGGGCATACAGCGCGATCTCAGCTCGATACCTCGAGCGCCCGTGTTCGGTTGCACTTTCCACTGTAACGCACACCACCCGAGAGTGAAGTTATGGGCTAGGTGATTGACCGAAGGGGGCATCGGCAAGCAACACCAGGGAGTCACGCGGTGGGATGTCTGGGGCAGGGGCTAAACTAAGCAGCATGATTGATCAGAAGCTCCTAGAGATCCTCGTGTGCCCCATCGACAGGCAACCGCTGGAGGATCACGGTGACTATTTGGTGAACCCCCGGCTGAACAAGGCCTATCCGGTGCAGGACGGCATTCCCGTCCTGCTAGTCGACGAGGCTACGGACTGGCCCGGGGAGTATTGCCCATTGGCTGCGGATAAGTAGAACCGCACGCCCTGCAAAGAAATAACCCCAAAAAGAACAAATAATAGGGAGCAAAGGGAACACCTTCGTATGAGCAACACCACGAACATCATTGACGAACTGCAATGGCGCGGGCTGATTAACCAGTCCACGGATCTGGAGGCGCTGAGGGAGGCCGCAGAGAATCCAATCAGTTTATACTGCGGTTTCGACCCGACGGGCAGCTCGCTGCACGCCGGCCACTTGGTGCCGCTGATCATGTTGAAGCGCTTCCAGCAATTCGGCCACCGTCCCATCGCCTTGGCCGGTGGCGCGACGGGAATGATTGGCGATCCACGCGATGTGGGGGAGCGCTCCATGCTCTCAGAAGAGCAGATCGCAGAGAACATGCAGGCCATCAAGACCCAACTTGCGGCTTTCGTGGACTTCACCGATGCAGGGGAAGTTGCCAGCCCGGCGGTAATGGTGAATAACGCGGACTGGACTAGCCAGATAAACGTCATCGAATACCTACGCGATATCGGCAAGAACTTCTCGCTGAACACCATGCTGGACCGCGATACCGTGAAGCGGCGTTTGGAATCCGACGGTATTTCCTACACCGAGTTTTCCTACATGCTGCTGCAAGCCAACGACTTTGTGCACCTGCACAACGAATACGACTGTGTGCTGCAGATTGGAGGTGGCGACCAGTGGGGTAACATCGTTTCCGGTGTGGATCTGAACCGGCGAGTAAACGGTGCGAAGGTGCACGGCGTGACGGTGCCGCTGGTGACAGATGCCGAGGGCAATAAGTTCGGCAAATCCACCGGTGGCGGCAAACTGTGGCTAGATCCGGAGCTGACCAGCCCGTACTTCTGGTACCAGTACTTCATTAACGCCGGTGATGCCGTGGTTATCGATTACCTGCGTTGGTTTACCTTCCTCACCCAGGACGAAATCGCGGAGCTGGAGCGCAAGGTGGAGGAGGAGCCCCACAAGCGTGAGGCGCAACGCGTGTTGGCGCGGGAGATGACCACCCTCGTGCACGGGGCGCAGGCCACCGAAGCAGTGGAGTTGGCTTCCCAGGCGCTGTTCGGCAGGGCAGAACTGCAGGATTTGGACGAGGCCACGTTGTCTTCTGCATTGCAGGAAACCGAGGTGGTTGAGGTCAGCACGCAGGTCACCATCCTAGACTTGTTGGTTGAGTCGGGATTGGAGAAATCCAAGGGTGCCGCGCGCCGCACTGTGGGTGAAGGTGGCGCGTACGTGAATAACCAGCGCATCGAGGACATCGAGTGGTCACCGTCTTCCCAAGACCTGCTGCATGGCTCTTGGCTGGTGTTGCGTAAGGGCAAGAAACGCTTCGCCGGGGCACGGGTTGTGAATCCCTCCTAGTGACGGCGCCCTGGCTGTTAACTGATCCCTTGGTAATTGCGGTTTTACGCTTTTGCCAGGGGATTTGTGTGTTTCTTGGAGTGGGGTGTAGGTTTATCCAAGTCGCCGGGAGGTAGCCGGTTGGTTACTTTTTAGTGACTTTTTGTACTGGCTTGGTTCAAGGATTTGACTTGGTTCAGGTTGTTGGGTAAGTTAGTACGAGCCGCCGATGAGAGGTTAACGTTTGGTTAATTTTCTTGTGGTGTGTGGATGTTGTTTGAGAACTCAATAGTGTGCCAATGTACTTATTTTTTATTTTTGTGTGCATGGTTGTGTGTTGATTGGTCTGTTGGCC